>JAEWNU010000055.1 GCA_023456995.1 Bacillota bacterium | reverse complement strand
TAGCCCAAAATGGCAGGAAGCGCATTGCATTCTTATGCGGCAACTGTGATTTTTCAACCTCTTATGACCGCCACCTCGGTTTTCTTAAAGGTATGGAGGAAACTGGGATTCCGATTTACGACAATCTCGTTTTTATTGATCTGCCCTATCAGTTGGAAACTGGCAGAAACATTGCAGAGGTACTTTTGAAAAATGAAATAGACGCTGTTTTTTCAGCGAATAATGTATTGTTAATGGGACTTTTGCAATACTTTAACGAAAAAGGTATTTCAGTTCCGCACGATGTATCGGTGGTGGGCTTTGACGATTATGACTGGATGAACATTGCATCCAGCCCCATAACCGCCACATTTCAGGATCCTTATCATATGGGGTGCGAAGCGGCCCGACTGATGCTTGAAACACTTGAAGGCAAAGATACCCACAACCGGCGAATAGCGTTGCCCTGTGAGCTTGTTCTTCGCGAATCACACAAGGCTTAGCTGCTCATAAACCAGTCGCAACCTGTCCTTACCGGGACAGATTGGTAATAAAGACAAACTTAGGAGGAACGAATAATGAAAAAGGTGTTTGCTGTAACCTTGGCAGCCTTGATGTTAATGCTGACCGCATGCGGCGGCGCTTCATCTTCTGCCCCTGCCAGTTCTGCCCCCGCGAGCTCCGCAGCTCCTGAGGCAAAGCCCGTGAACCTGATTTTCTCTATTGCAGCCGTCCCAACAGATGCCCATGGTCAGGCACAGAAGGTTTTTAAAGAAACTGTCGAGAAGGTTTCTAATGGTCAGATTACCGTTGAGTGCTATGATTCTGGTACACTGTTCAATCAGGATACTGAAACCGCCGCGCTCATGGCCGGCGACTGCGACATCATCTATTCCAGCGCTTCCTGGCTTACCACCAACAGCCCGTGGCTCTCGATGTTCACCGCAGGCTACATCTTCAAAAGCTATGATCACATGACGAAGGTGCTTAATGGTGATATCGGCAAGGAAGTATTCTCTAAAATTGCTACCGAACAAGGCATCATGCCGCTGGGTGCATTCTATCTAGGTACCCGCCAGATCTCGCTCGGTCAGGATAAGCAGATCAAGACCCCCGCAGACCTCAATGGCATCAATTTGAGAATGCCCAACTCCGACGCTTGGGTTTTCCTTGGTACCGCTATGGGTGCAAACCCCACTCCTATCCCCTTTAACGATCTGTATCTTGCGCTTTCAACCAACACTGTCGATGGTCAGGATAACCCCCTGCCCACCGTTAAGAACGCCAAATTCTACGAAGTTCAGAAATCCATTTCGCTGACCAACCACCTAGTTGACTCCGTGTGGCCTACCATCAACAAGGCTAAGTGGGATTCTCTCACCCCTGAGCAGCAGGGATGGGTTATGGAAGGTGTCGAAGCTGCCCGTACGTCCTGCGATGATACGAACCTGAAGACCGAAAGCGAAGTAGTTGACTTCCTTAAGGGTCAGGGACTGAAGGTCTATGAAGCGGACGTTGACGCTTTTGCCGAACACGTTCTAAACAAATACCTCGAGAACGACATCTCCAAGAGCTGGGATAAAGATCTCTTTGAAAAGGTTAAGGCTCTAGGCTAATTTCTCTGACGTGCTTCTACCGTTAACGTTTTTGATACGGGGCATATCATGCGATATGCCCCGTATTCTAAAAAATTAATTTTATTTCGACACAGCCATGGAAGAGGAAGGATGAACGTCTTGAAGCAGTTATTAAAAAAAGCTGTGCTTTGGTTGCGAGACTGTGTAGAAATTTACATTCCGGTATTGGCCTTTGTTGGGCTATTCGGTGTGTTTATTATGCAGATTTTCTTTCGTTATGTTGTGCGTGACCCTAAGCCTTGGTCGATGGAAGTGACCAGCATGTGCTATGTATGGGTGGTGCTGCTCGGTGCTTGTTACGCACAGCGTAAAAAATCACATGTTACCTTTACGCTGGTCTACGATGTGCTGCCTGTTAAGTTAAAATCTTTATCAGCATTTTTAGGTAATCTCATTATTTTCGCTGCGCTAATTGCCTCGGTTAGCCCTACGTGGGACTACATTAAGTTCATGAAAATTCAAAAATCCAGCGTTCTTAAAGTTGGACTCAATTATGTTTTTGCGCCCTATATGGTCTTTTTAATACTCATGTTGCTGTATACCGGCCTAGAGCTTTATCAGGATTTTATGGTCTTTTCTGGCTTAGGCGGCAAACAGGCGGAGGAACGTCTGCTGCAGGAACATAAACCGGCTTATGAAGAAGCCATTGAACAAGCAAATAAGGAGGAACACGAATGAACTTGGCACTTTTTGTATTTCTACTCATCTTTGTTCTCATGTTCCTTTTAAGAATGCCTATCCCGCTTGGGATGATTTCGGCCTGTACTTTTTACTTTTTAATCAGTGGAACAAATGTTAAAATGGTGGCGCAGCAAACGCTGGGCATGTTGTTTTCAAACTATACCATTATAGCGGTTCCACTATTTATCTTTGCCGCAAATGTTATGAATTCCGGCAAAGTTACCGAAATGATTTTTGGCTTTTCGAGGGGTATCGTTGGACGTTTTCGCGGCGGTTTAGGTCACGTTAATGTGCTGGCGTCGCTGATCTTCTCGGGCATGACCGGTTCGGCCATCGCAGATGCTGCAGGTCTGGGCAAGATGGAGATTGAAGCGATGCGTCAGGAAGGTTATGACGACGGCTTCTCCTGCGCCATTACGGCAGCTTCGGCCACCATTGGCCCCATCTTTCCGCCATCGATTCCCATGGTTATCTATTCCATGCTCTCAGGCGCTTCAGTCGGTGCGTTGTTCATGGGCGGGATGGTACCCGGCGTACTACTGGCAATTGCGTTGATGATCTATATCGCCATTATTGCCAGAAAGCGCAACTATCCGCGTAGCGCCGCTCTTGTACTGCGTGAATATCTGCTTTACTGCCTCAAAGCTATCCCCGCTATTCTGACGCCAGTCATTTTGCTGGTCGGCATCTATACCGGCGTTATGACTCCGACCGAAGCTGGTGCTGTCGCAGGTTTTTACGCGCTGATTATCGCCATATTTGCTTATCGTGTTTTGAACTGGAATGGCTTTAAACAGGTACTAATTGACACGGTGCAGGCCACCGGAACGACGTCGTTGATGGTGGGTTCTGCCACTGCAATTTCCTACATTGTTGCCCGCGAACAAATTGCCGTCAAACTTGGCAATTTGATTCTCTCCATGACCAATGAGCCCCTTGTGTTCCTGTTTATTGTGAATATTGCACTGCTGATTCTGGGCATGTTTATCGATACCTCGGTTATTCAGGTTGTTTTCATCCCGATCATGTTACCACTTGTCAATCAGCTGGGTATTGACCTTGTGCATTTTGGCATCGTGGTTGTGTTTAACATGATGGTTGGGCTTTCCACACCACCGTTTGGCATGCTCCTGTTCATCACCAGCGGCATCTCCGGCACGCCGCTCAAAGATGTCGTTAAAGAAATTTTACCGATGATCGTCGCAATGCTCATTGTGTTAATTATCATTACCTATGTTCCCAACGTTGTATTGTTCCTGCCGAGAATGTTCCTCGGCTATACCGGCTAATGCGCTTGACCTGTCCTAAAGACATGCCAATATACAATAATTTTATGAGGTGATTTTTTATGGCATTTCAGATTCGTGGCGGCGTTTGGCCGACGATGATTACCCCCTTTACTGAGGATGGCAAGATTGATTTTTCCACCGTGCAAAAAATGGTGAACTGGTACGCCCAAAAAGGCTGTAACGGTATTTTTGCAGTTTGCCAGTCGAGCGAAATGCTATTTTTGACCCCGCAAGAAAAAGTGGATCTCGGTAAAGCTGTAATAGAAGCTGCCGACGGCCGTTTGCAGGTTATTGCTTCCGGACACACCGCGACCGACCTGCCCACTCAGCTTCAAGAGATTGAATCGATGATGAAAACCGGCGTGGAAGCCTATGTGTTGGTTTCTAATGCACTTGACCCCCAAAACGAAGGCGATGAAGTTTTCATGAAAAACTTCGAGGCAACGGCAAATGCCTTCCCAGAAGTAGATTTTGGCATCTATGAATGCCCCATGCCTTACAAGCGTCTGGTTTCGACCAAGTGCTTGAGCGAGTTGGCACATTCCGGGAAGCTGGTATTTTTAAAGGATACCTGTTGTGATTATGAGTTAATCCGCGAACGCATCAAAGCAGTGGAAGGCACCCCCTTAAAGCTCTTCAACGCCAATGCCGCTTCTTTTTATGACAGCTTTATGCACGGCGCTGCTGGTTATAACGGCATCATGGCAAACTATCATCCACAGCTTTATAAATTTGTGGTGGATAATGCTCATAACCCTGAAAAAGCCGAGGAAGCTAAATTAATGGCCGACCTACTCACCGAATTTGCCATGATCGAAATGCGCCTTTACCCTGTCAGTGCAAAATATCACATGAATCTTGTAGGCCTTCCGATGAGCCTGCATTCCCGAAGCTCAGACCGCAACCGTTTAGATAAAAACGCACGCATGGAGGTTGAAAGTCTGTTTGCGTTGGAGCAATACCTTGGCAAAAAACTGGGTCTGTAAGGAGCTGTTTGGCATGAAGAAACCAAAAATTCTGGTGGTGGGCAGTCTTGTAATGGACATGATTGTTTCCACCGAGCGCTTTCCAAATGCAGGTGAGACGGTGTTTGGGAATGGCTTTCGTACCGCCCCGGGCGGTAAGGGCGCAAATCAGGCTGTACAGGCTGCACGGTTAGGTGCCAATGTCACCATGGTTGGCAAAACCGGAAACGATGCATTTGGTGACCAGCTGATCGCAACGCTGAACACTGCTGGCGTCGATACAAAGCACGTTCTCCGCACTGCCACTGCACCCACTGCTATTGGCAACATTCTGCTTACCCAGCAAAACGGTGTCACCCTCAACAACCGCATTATTGTTGTTTCGGGCGCAAATATGACGATAACACCCGATGAGGTCATGTTTTTAGAAAATCAAATTGCGCAGTATGACATGCTCATGCTTCAGCTTGAAATTCCGATGGCCATCGTCGAGCTGATGGCCGAAATTGCCCATAGACACGGTGTGCGGGTCATGCTTAATCCCGCGCCTTCTGCACCGCTTTCTGATGCGCTGCTGTCTCATTTGACCTACATCTCCCCCAACGAGTATGAAGCGGCTGATCTCACAGGCGTTACCATCCGAAATGTGGATGGTTCACTCAACGAGGAGAATCTTAGAGCTGCCGTGGCTGCACTGCACAAAAAAGGTGTCAAAAAAGTTATCATCACGCTGGGCGACAATGGAGCGGTGGTGTCAGATTCTAACGACGGCACCTTCGTGTTCAAGCCCTGTGTCCCCGATGTGGCCGTCGCAGACCCGACAGCGGCCGGGGACTCTTTTGTGGGCGCATTTTGTACCGGCGTTTGCGCGGGTCTTACCGATGAGCAGGCGCTGCAATATGCCAACAATACCGCCGCCATCACCGTCTCACGCATGGGGGCCATGCCTTCCCTGCCCACGTTTGACGAGGTTTCACTGGCGTTGCAAGCGCGACAGTTTAGTGAGTTTTCGCTGGGACTGTTGGATGTATTGAAAGGGGTTTACTAAATATGTCTGAAGCTGCAATCAAAGCGTTTGAAGTATTCCATAACAGTGTCAAAGACGAATTCAATAAATTTATTGAAGCTGTTACCGCCGAATCTCTTTCTGGTGCGGTTAGACTGATTCAGCATTGTGAAAAAAACGGCGGCAGAGTTCATATCACCGGCATTGGCAAACCGGGGCATGTCGCAGCTTACATGGCTTCACTGCTCTCCTCCACCGGAACACCTACCTATTTTCTGCATGGTACCGAAGCGGTGCATGGCTCCTGTGGGCAGCTTGTGGAAGGCGATGTTGTCATCTGTATCTCCAACAGCGGTCAGACGGTTGAATTGCAGGCTACGGTGAATGCCATACACAATAACGGCTGCAAGGTAATCGGTGTCACCGGCAATCTCAATTCTTGGCTGGCACAGCACAGCGAAGCGGTTCTGTTCGCCGGTGTCGGCGCTGAGGGCGGCCCCTTAAACCGCGCTCCCCGCAACTCTATTTTGGCAGAAATCTACGTACTGCAGGCGCTCTCGGTCATGCTGCAAGCAGATCGTGCCATGACGCCTGAACAATATGTCCGTCGGCACCCGGGCGGCGCGCTCGGGCAGCTGCGCCATAACGAGAAGTAGGGGGCTCTTAAAAATGCGCAAACAAGGTTGCATCAACCCTGAAATTATGAAAACA
>JAEWNU010000054.1 GCA_023456995.1 Bacillota bacterium | reverse complement strand
TTTTTTACGTTGCACAGTAATTTAAAAAATATTGTCATACCTAAAACGGTCGGATTTGTTCTGATTTGGCTTGTCTCAATGCTTAGCCTCAGCTTAAAAGATAGATGGCGAACGTTGGTATTGCTTTGTGTAATGCTTTCAGGTTTTTCCCAGGTTGGTGTTTCAATCGTTGGAGCGGGGGATGCCGATCTTTCAAAACATATCTTCTTATATAATGTTGCGTTTGATTATGTAAACTTTATCATTCTATCTACTGTTTTTATGTCCTGGCGAACTAATGTCTACCGCAAGAAGCATCCGGAAGGTACAAAGGAGGCGACAGTATGCGCGTGATATTTCTTCGCATCTTTTGCTTGGTAATGGTGGCTTTTCTGTTGCTGTGTGGCTGTACCTCAAAAGCTGGCGATGCCTTGAAAGAGGACGCTTTTACACAACCCCCCCCGGCTGGCACTGCGGAACAGGCCTGCCTTGATTTTGTGCAGAACCAACTTACTGCACAGGGCGGGGTGTTTACCAATTATCTTAGTGGCTCTGCACAGGGGGATTTGGCTCAAGGACATGAGGTGCTTAGTGAATCACAGGGACTAATGCTTCGCTATTACGCCGCTATCGCGGATGATAAAGCGTTTTCTCAAACACTGGATTTTATTTCTCAGGCGGTTGACACCGGTGTATTGTTGTCCTACAGGGTACGGGAGGATGGTTCACGCTTTACTACCAACGCCGCAATAGATGATCTTCGCATTCTTCGGGGGCTGCTGGAAGGGGCGCAGGCGTTTTCACAGCCCGATTACCGTACGCTTTGCAAAGTTTGGGCAAAGCGGCTTTATGAGACCAATGTTCAAAATGACATTCTACTTGACTGCTATGACGAAACGCTTTCTTTTGCAGGGCGTGTTAGCACGTTGTGCTTTTCTGACCTTGAAACCATGCGTTTACTAGGTTCGCTCGACAAACGTTGGTTTTCGGTTGAGAAAAAAATGCAAAAAATTTTAATAAACGGTTATTTAGGGGATAGTTTTCCATTTTTTAAAACCAGATATAATGCCGATTCGGCAACCTATGAAGCCCAACAGATCAACATGGTCGAAGCGCTGCTGACCGCGCTGCATCTGTCTCAGGTGGGCGAATGCCCGGAAGCTACTGTACGCTGGGTAAAAGAGGCGCTATCTAAGGGTGCAATTTATGGGGCATATACGCCACAAGGCCAACCGGTTAGCACGGTTGAATCCACGGCTATTTACGCACTATGTGCTTTGCTGGGTGACGCCGAGGGCGACCGGGCGTTGATTGCGGCGGCGATGGAGAAATTGCACACCTTTCAGGTAGCCGACAAGCAAAGCGTGTTCTATGGTGCTTTTGCGGACGCCAGCACATTGCAGGCCTATTCCTTTGATAATCTTATGGCGCTCGCAGCTCTGCGTAAGCAGGCGCAGTACGCGGTGTCCGGTGAGAAAGGGGGAGGCGCTTGAGACGTTTTATACGCACCGCCACGTTTTTGCTGGCGGCTTTGTTGCTATTAACGGTCGGCGCAATCGCGGACTTAGGGCAGGATGCCCAGCCGCAAACAGCGCAGGTGCTGCTTGTTTGCGATGAAAAAAAAGGACGGGCAGCAGTTGAAGCACTGATTCGCGCCTGTGGTAAAACGGTGGATTCGGTTTCGGAAGCGGCTTATACCGCCGACCTGCCTGCACGCTACAGTTATGTTGTTACCACGGCGAATCAGCCTTATCTCGATGCCACAGCCGCCGGAATACCAACCGTTTGTCTTGGCGAAACTGTCGGCCCGATTGACGGTCTGACGACACTCAAGCTTGAAAATATGGGTGTTACCATTCAGTTGGATGACCATAGCCAGTATCAGTTTATCAAGGCCGCCTCTTTTGCACAGCAACCAGAATACAGCCAGCGCTACGGCAGTATAGTGCTTAGCTCAGGGGATAGTTTCCCCTTTGCGGTTATTCTTTCAAACGTGGTTTATGTGCCGTGGTATCAGCAGGAGGGGCTCAACTATATCATGCTTGGAGGGTTGCTCCGGCAATATTTTGGCAGCGCGGCTTTGGCCAACGGGGCTATGTATGTGCTGCTTGATGAGATATATCCCTTTTCAGATCTCGACATGTTGCATCAAACTGCTGACCACTTTGCCCAAAGCGGCATTCCCTTTATTGTCAGAGTGATGCCGGTTTATGACAATCTCGATTACCCTGCTTTTAAGCGCTTTACACAGGCGCTTCGCTATGTTCAGGCCAAGGGCGGGACCCTCGTTTTGCACGACCCCATTGTACGGCAGTACGAATCGGAGCGCGAGCCGCTTGCTGATAAGCTTGCGCGGGCCAAGGCCGCTTTTGCCGAGGAAGGCATTTCGCTGTTCGATATGGATTTCCCAATGCTAACCGTTACCTTTGAAGAAATTCAAGACATCTCCCATGCTCGGCTGAACTTCGGGAGTTTGCCGATTGATACGATGATTCGCTTTTCTCTGTTTAAAGACGAGAGGACGCTTTTAGATACTGTGGAGCAGCTAAACGAAGCATGGCTTTCTATTTCAAATTATCAATCGAATTTTCCACAGTTGGAGGTTCTTCAGTATGAAGAGAAGGCGATTGACGCAGCCTATGTATACCGAGAGGGCATGTTGGCGACATTAAGTGGATTTTTCTCCGGTGCAAACCGTATTTTGTTGATAATTGTGGGCGTGAGCGTCGCGGTGTTTCTGGTATTGATTGTGCTGGGGCGCAGTCTTTATCGACAAATGTTTTACAGGAGATAGTGGGGGATTAGACGTGAACGTTATTGACATCTTGATGCTGGCATCCCTTTTTTGCATTTGGTCGCTGCTGCTGATCAATGTGCTTTTAATCGTGAGCGGCTACATGTATTATCTTGAGTCCACGGGCTATGTCCCGCCTGTTCCAGATGAATTTCCTATGGTTTCTATTATGGTTCCGGCGCACAACGAGGGTATTGTCATTGTGCAGACCGTGTTATCCCTGCTGGCGTTTAACTATCCACATAATCGGTATGAAATTATAGTCATCAACGACAACTCCTCTGACAATAGCGCACAGCTGCTGGCAGAGATTCAGCAGAAAAACCCTGGGCGCAACCTGAAAATTATTAACACCGACAGCGTAACCGGCGGCAAAGGCAAGTCCAATGCGCTCAACATTGGGTTTGCTCACTGTACCGGTGAACATATTGTGATCTATGATGCCGACAATACGCCTGAGCCCAATGCGCTGCGGTTGCTGGTCTCTGAAATCTGTGCCGATAGCACGCTTGGTGCCGTCATCGGGAAGTTTCGCACACGAAATAAAAACGCAACGCTACTCACCCGCTTTATCAATATTGAGACACTTTCATTTCAATGGATGGCACAGGCTGGACGATGGAAGCTTTTAAAATTATGCACCATACCGGGGACAAACTTTATTATCCGGCGCAAAATTCTCGAGGAGATGGGCGGATGGGATATCCATGCCATCGCAGAGGACACTGAAATCAGCTTTCGTGTCTATTTGATGGGGTATCGCATCAAGTTTTTGCCACAGGCCGTCACATGGGAGCAGGAGCCCCAGACCATGAAGGTTTGGTTTCGGCAGAGAACCCGTTGGGTCAAGGGCAATATCTATGTGCTGCTCAAGAATTTGCCGATGCTGTTTGACCGTAGGGCGGGCCAGGTACGCTTTGACATTCTATATTTTCTGTCAATTTATTTTCTGCTGCTGTCTTCGCTTGTCATTTCAGACAGCGTATTTTTGCTCAACGCAAGCGGCTGGGCGCATATGACACTGGCTGGTTTTAGTAACCTGCTTTGGGCGCTCGCCGTCGTGATGTTTATCTTAGGAACCTATGTGACTGTTACAACTGAAAAGGGTGAGATGCATGCCTCAAATATTTTGATTATTGGGTTAATGTATTTTACGTATGCTAAGATGTGGATGGTCGTTGCGGTATATGGCCTAATCCAGTATCTAAAAGATCGTATCCTTCGTAAAGAGACAACATGGTATAAAACAGAACGCTTTAAATGATGGAGGGCATATCTTGGAAACCAAAAAAAGAGGATGGGCTGCTGCTTTTTTATTTCTTTTCTTCTGGGGGCAAATGAGCAGCTTTTTACCCCTTAATGCTGCCGAGCCAGAAGCTGTAACAGACGGTTCAGTGGTGCAAAGTACGGTTTTGTCCCAAACCGATCAGAATCTGGTCGGCCAGGGAAATGCACCTTATATTCATGAAGAATCATTTGAAAGCGATCAGAGTTTAACCGGCCTGTTTTCTCAGACGGTCAGATATTTTCAAGCGGGTGAATGGGATATTCGTGGCGCCACGCTGAAGCTGCACTACGATGTGTCCCAGCTGGCTGACAACACGGTATCCAGCCTCACCTTCACGCTCAATAACACTATGTTTTTTTCAGTTCGGCCAACACCGAGCTCAAATGGAAGAACGCAGGAGCTTTTGATACCGATTCCAGTTGAGCAGATTAAGGCGGGCCAGAATGAGCTGACAATAGAAGCATATATACGCACACAGGACAGATTGCCTTGTGTAGACGATGTTTCGCTGGCCAATTGGCTTCAGATTTTTGGCGATTCCACCTTTTCTATCAGCTATTTCCCGAACCAGCCTTGCAATACGCTGGCCGATTGTTATGAGCAGTTTACCAGCATTGATGCGCTTGAAAATCGGCAAAGCGCGGTGCTGGTGCGCGATGGTGCTACCGATATTGAACTAACTGCCGCCACACTGGCGCTTGCGGGGCTGTCGGGTCAGGCTAAAATGGCATATGAGAATATCGCGCTAAAAAGCCTACCGGATGAAAGAACGCTTTTTTCGGGGAAGTATCGCGTTTTTATTAGCAGATATGATGTCCTCATGTCCGGCGTTAAAGAACGGCTCTCCGGCGAACAGAGACAGGCGGCAGAGCAGGACGCGATCATGGTACTTTTAAAAAGTGATAAGGGCGGCAATGTTCTTTTAATTACGGGCAACAATGACCAAGCCTTGGTTAATGCTGGCACGCTACTTGAAAATGCCGGCTATATGACTCAGGCACATACACCATGGCGGCGGGTGACAGCGGATGAGAACATGCTGATGCAAAAAGCCGAAATTATGCAGTACCGCCAGCTGACCGAATCGGGCAGTTATGTGGACGGACTGTTCCGTCAAAGCATCTCATACTATCTGGATCTTCCGGCTAATCGGATGCTTTCAAGCTCGAGCCAGATTAGCCTTTCAATGCGGTATTCAGAAAATCTGGATTTTAACCGCTCATTGGTCACGGTCTATGTCAACGATAAGCCTATTGGCAGCAAGAAACTCGAAAAAGAAAAGGCGCAGGGTGACGCTGTCCGTCTGGATATTCCGGCTGACTTGATGGTCAACGGTAACTTTTCAGTGCGTGTATCGTTCGATCTTGAAATGCAGGATGCATGGTGTACGCTCAATCAGGGACAGCAGCCATGGGCTTATGTTACCAACGAAAGTATGCTAAAACTAGTACCGGTCGATTTTGATGGCATTATTTTTGAAGGATATCCTGGCCCGTTTGTTAAGGACGGCCGCTTCAACAATGTTGTTGTGGTGTTGCCCGACTCGCCCGGCACAGCTGATTTTGAAGCGCTGCGCCAGATAACCCTGACCTTTGGCCAGCTTTTAAAGGATAATACCGGGGTGCTGCGGGTGGCTTATATGTCCGATGTTGGTGATTTAAAGCAGTCAAACGTCATTGCCATCGGGCGGCTTGAAAAAAATCTGATTGTCCAGCAGATCAACAATATGATGTTCTTCCAATTCAGCCCGCAGGGAACAACAATTCGCTCCAACGAGAAAATGACGATAGACCCCAACTACGGCACCATTCTTGGTACGGTGCAGTTGCTCAATTCGCCCTACAGCGAGCAGAAGCGTGCGTTGATGGTGGTAACTGGCGTCAGCGACAACGCGATGTTGCGCGGCGTGAAGTATATTGGCTTGACTGATAATCTCTGGAAGCTCTATGGTGACGGTTACGTCGCTGATGATGCAGATGTTTTCCCATTCCGGTTTAAGGCGGATAATGCCAAGCGCGAATCGCTGATCGAGCAGCTGGCTACCCGCGAGGATATTCATGAGCTTGTGCTTGTAGTGGGACTAGCACTGTTGTTAATTGTGATATCTGCGGTGATGCTGATTAGAAAATACGGAAGGCGGGGGCAGTCATGAAACAAAACAGGAATTTTCTATTCGCGGATCTGGCATTTCTTTGCATGTTGCTGCTTATGTTTATCTGTATTCTGTTTATGTCCGGCACCCAGGATAGCTTCCAGAAAAACATGATTATACTTGCGGCGGTTATGGCTACCGTTATCATCACCTATTTTTCAACCTTACCCATTGGGTTGGTGCTTAATATTGTGATGATTTTCAGCTATGCAACCTATGTCATTGTTTATGCGGCGCACCGCGGCGTTTCTATCTCTTCGGACATTTATTTCTGGATTATCTGGAGCCCCTGTATGACCACTGCCGTGTATCTGTTCTCGGGTCGAACCAAACAGGCAGAAAAACACAATGAACAAATGAAGGAACAGCTGGTACGTCTTTCAGGCGTCGATCCAGAAACAGAGCTTAAAAATATCAGAAGCTTCGAGCGGGAATGCGGCGTGTATATGAATATTTCGCGCCGCTACCAAATGAGTCTGGTTGTTATTGTCTGGCAGTTTCGTTATCAGCGCGAGCTGACGCAGATGCTGGGACAAAACGGCCTTATGCAGTTGGTTAAGCAGATTTCCAAGGAAATATTGCAGTCGCTACGACAGGAAGACGCACTCTATATGCTGGATAGCAATCCCTTTATGTGGGGTACAATGCTTTTTACCGATCTGGAATCGACGCATATTGTGGTTGATCGTGTGCGAAAAAGGCTTGAAATGCTGGATTTGACCAGTGCTTCTGGTAAGCATAAGATCAATTTGGAGATGCGTTCGGGCGCTACGCGCTTTTCTGAAAGAATTGATACGCCGTTTCAACTGCTTGAAGAGGCCAAAAAAAAGCTGGAATATGACGTTTAGAGTGTTATTACCTTTTCAATTATTCAGGGCGAATTGCTTTATAAAGTAATTCGCCCTGTTGTTTTGGTGAAAGCAAGGGTTATATTGGGTTGACACCAAACTGAAATCTTGATAGAATCAATTAAACTATCGGTCTAATTATTTCTATCAAGGGGGAATGCCCGTATGGGGCGGCGTAGGAAGGAGCCTGAAAGCGCACACCGAGAACATATTGCGGCGGCGGCTGAAGCGCTGTTTGCCCAGAAGGGTATTCAGGGCACGACAATGGACGACGTTGCAAAAAAAGCGGGCTATAGCAAAGCGACATTGTATGTCTACTTTGCAAACAAAGAAGAAATTGTCGGCTTTCTGGTGCACAAAAGTATCAAGCTTCTGAAGGAATGTTTGAGCAGCGCGGTTTTTGAACCGGGAACGACAAAAGAAAAGTACGACAAGATCTGTTGCGCGCTGGTACAATATCAGGAACAATATCCACTTTATTATACATTAGTGCTTAGCGAGATTAATGTGGACTTTGAAGACGGAGCGCATTTGCCAGTAGAAAAAGAGATATTTGAAGTGGGTGAGCAGATTAACCAGACACTTTCGGCATTTATTCGGCAAGAAGGCATTGGGAAAAATCAGTCTGAACGGCAAATCATTCAGACAGTTTTCTGGTTTTGGGCTACTCTGTCGGGTTTGATTCAGCTGGCGGCGGCTAAGCAAACTTATCTGGTAAAGTATAT
>JAEWNU010000053.1 GCA_023456995.1 Bacillota bacterium | reverse complement strand
GTTAAACCTGACGCGAACTTTTTATTATATGCGTGAGTTATAATTAAAATGGTCTCCAACTTTTACCTAGTTATAATCTTGGCACAAATACATAGCGATCAGAAGGGGGGCTCTTTTTTGGATAAAGACACACTGTATGCACCGGACATCGTCGATTTTATAATCAGAAAAGATGCTTATTACGATAAGATGATTTTAAATCACCCCGGGCTAATCACGAGCTATACTGTCAAAGGTACCTATATTATCTGTTTTACCAACGTTAAAGACTATGAAGAAATGACATCATTCATGGGTACGGATTTTATCAATAGCGTCCCTACGGTTATGGGGCTAACCATCCGACCTAGTCTGGAATCAGCCGGTATCATTCAGATTCAGCAGCAGCCCTATCTTAATCTAGATGGAACAGGTGTGCTTGTCGGCTTTGTAGATACCGGAATTGACTATACCCAGCAAGTTTTTAAACATCGGGATGGCACCAGCAAGATCCGATACATTTATGACCAAACTATTCCTGGCACACCGCCAAATGGTTTGCCTCTGGGAACGGAATATACTAACGAGCAAATAAACGCTGCACTGGCATCAGACAATCCATTTGATATCGTCCCGCACCGAGATGAGGTGGGACACGGTACATTTCTAGCCTCGGTTGCGACCGCCAGCCCCACTGATGATGTCATTGGTGCCGCCCCGGGCTCTGAAATTATTATGGTTAAGCTAAAAAAAGCCTATCCCCTTTATCTTGAGCGATTTATGGTTCCTAAAGAACAAGAGAACGCCTTTGAAGCCTCCTTTCTTATGATGGGCATCGAATATATTACACAAAAAGCGATCGAGTTGCATCGCCCAGCTGTAATTTGCATTGGCTTAGGTTCAAGTTATGACAGTCACGATGGCTATAGTCCCTGTGAGGAATATCTGTATACAATTGGCGCCATTCCTGGAATGTGCATATGCACCGCGGTTGGAAATGAGAGTCAATCTAAACGCCATTTCTATAAACGGTTTTCGCCGGATAAAGAACCTGTGGACATTGATGTACGGGCTGGTGAGGATGCCGGAGACATATTTATGGTTATTGCAAATAGATTTAGTGACCGGCTTTCGGTATCACTGCGTTCCCCTACCGGCGAACTGATTGAACGAGTGCCAGCAAAGGCGGCGTACTCATTGACCACTCACCTTGTACTGGAACGCGCAGTGGTCAACATCTCTTATCACTTTCCAGTTGAGGGCAGTGGTGATCAGGTTACACTTGTTAAGATACGTGATGCCACCCCCGGAATATGGACCATCACAGTGTATGGCGATATTATTCTAAATGGTACGGTGCAGGCTTGGCTACCGATGACAGGGTTTATTTCACCCAGCGTGGAATTTCTCACCTCTGACCCTTACTATACCATCACCTTCCCCGCTACTGGAATAGGAACAATACGATGCGGTGCCACCGATGCGGACAGTCAGACCCTTTATCCTATGACCTCATGGGGTCCCACAATAATTGATCCAACTGCACCGGATCTTGTGGCGCCGGGCTATCAAATAGGCGGTATTTACCCCACAGGATATGGTTTAATGAGTGGTACCAGTATCGCGGCTGCCATTACTGCCGGCGCATGTGCGCTAATGCTGCAGTGGGCCATCATTGACGGCCATGATTTGGGGTTTAGCACCCCGTCTATCAGGGCCTATCTGATACGTGGATGTACCCGCAGCAATGAACTTGATTACCCAAACTCACAGTGGGGTTTTGGTTCGTTAAATCTGCTGCAAGCCTTTTATTATATGCGTGAACTTTCCTCCTGATAGACAGACCCTACTAAGTGATAAGTCGTGCAACACAAACACAACCAATATAAAAACGGCTGTATTCTGCAACAGCCGTTTTTTAGTTGTATCTACTTTTTTAATGGTGGCGGGCAATCAATTAACTTTTTAATTGGTTTTCAGCGATTAGCGCCTGTGTCAAATCTGAACCAGCCTCTTTTTCAATCTCATTGAGCATTGGCAATAAAAGAGTTTTTAGCAGTTCTTGATCGTCTTTTGATAAACTGTTGATAGTCAGCCCGTACACTTCGATAGGATTTTTGCGCATTCGCGTTGTATTTTCCGCCATCGCCGTATACAGCTCCTCTTTGATGATTTTTTGGTAGTCAACGGGCAGCAAGTCATAGGCTTTTTTGTTCATAGCCAAAGAGTTGTATGTCACAAAGAACGGCCCGTTCAACGCGTAAGGATGAATATCTTGCAATCTGCCCATACGAATTATTTCCAGGGGATTATCCTGTGCCTCGACCACCCCCTCCTGCAAGGCATAGTACAAGTCGTTCCATTCAATGTTTTGATAAGGCTTTGCGCCAAGCAGCTCCCAAAGCCTGACATGAAAACGATTATCCAGCGTACGAATGCGCAGTCCTTTGAGTTGCTCAAGCGAGGTAATTGAAGACGCACTGGTCAATAGACGGTACCCGCTTGATTCTTGAACAAGCAGTTCAAACCCCGCCTTGTTAAAGCACTTATTAAATTGGTTATAAAATTCTCCATCGTAAGAAATATAGGGCTGCACATACTGCGTGTAGCAAGCCGGAATGTTGATGACGGCTGCCTGCGGCACCAGAGACTGAAAACTCGAAGTGTTGGTAACAGTAATACTAAGCGTTCCGTTCTGTACAGCACGTATCATCTCGTTAGTGGTACCCATCTGCGCATCAGGAAAAATAACCAGCTTCACATCACCGTTCGTACGCTTTTCAATATTTGCAGCGGCCTGATAGACCTTTTTTGAGTAACTGTTTCCGTTAAAGGCAACAGAGAACTGATATGTCGCCTGTTTCTCTTCAGCAATTGGCTGCGAAACTTCTTCAACCGACGGCTCGAGAGGAGGAAGATCAGATGCCGTCATGCAGCCACAAAGCAACACCAACAAAGTCAGCAACACTATAAAAATGCGCTTCATGATTCTCTCTCCTTCTCCTTGCGGTATTGGCTGGGCGTTGTGCCCGCAAACTTTTTAAAAACACGATTAAAGCTTTGCATAGAATTAAAACCGGTTTTAAAGCCTATTTCTTTTATTGGGATACCGGTTTGGCGCAAGAGTAGTTTAGCATTTTCTATGCGGTAGAGGTTCAAAGTATCAATAAAATTATCTTCCCCGCTCGAATAAAACAGACGGCTTAAATAGTTCGGATTGATACCGATATAGGCCGCTACTTTTGAAAGGGACAAATCACTGTCTGAGCAATGCTGTGAAATATATTCCTTTGCCTGACGAATATAGCGGTTTTTACTTTTTTGGCCATAGACACCCAATGTAGTCAGGGCTGTCTGCGCCGCAGCCAAAAATGTCTCGCTTAACACATCCTCATTATAAGGCGGTTTGAGCGCATAATATGGCTCAAACGCCTCCATTTCCTGCTCGGTAGCACGAAATGCCACCAGCCGCTCGGTCATGGCGTCCAGCATACGGTCAAAACGCTGCTTGAGCACGCCAGCGTCCGTTGATTCAGAATGCGCCAGGCGGATAAAATTCTCCAAAGCGGCATCGGCAAGTCGCCGGTTACCATCAAGTACCAAATCAATAATTTCGGTCTGCTGTTCCTGATCGCCAAAGCGCTCCGACCACTCGCTTTCGGCTGAAACACTATCTTCAAAGCACTGATAACGCTGGTAATTTAAATCCTTCTCAGCTAGCTCATAGCAGTAAAAGAGATTAGAGATGCCAAGCGTCGGCTTTGAAAGCCCGGCGAAAAGCCTGAAGCCAGTCTCCTTGATACGGTTTATAATTTCTTTTTCAACGCCCATCACCAAATTTTTAACCGTAACAACAGACATCTCGGCATCAAAGCCAATAATAAAAACAAAATGATTGTTATCGGTGACCAACCAATCAAAGCAAAGATTATCCATGAGCGAAGCGCTTACGTTTTCAAGTGCCTGATAGATCAAATTGATCTCAAGTTCGGAACAGTCCTCACCCTGCAGGGTTGTAGCTGACAACGCCATGACCATGTATAAATCATCATAGTCAAACGGGCAGTTAGCAGAGGCCATCGTTTCATGGATATATATATCGTCCATTTCGCGTCCGAACAGAAGGTTTTTATAGAGCTTTTCTCGAATAGTCGGCGCGATGCTAGCCAACTGCTCCGACAAGGCATTGCGCTGCTCCATAGCATTCGTGTAAGCCGTTTGAACCACCGAAAGCTCGTCCTGTCCTTTCATTGATCCAGGGGAAACGTCGCTGTTCATCACCATCTGGAACAGGCGGCTGATTGGACGATATATGTGATAAGTAACATTGGTTGCCAAAAAGATGCTCATTAGTATAAAAACAATCGCAAGCGGGGCGGTCATAACAATCGCTCTGCCCACGCCAAAGCCCTCCGTTTTAATCGGGCCTGTAAAACGGTAACTCCAAGAGGTAATCGGCGATGTAAAAGAAAGCGTAAACGGCTGAAAAACAACGGGGCGTTCGTCCTCCTCAAACAGCGGAAAAAGCGGATAATAATCTGATGAAATAACCTGCACCGTATCGGATTCAAATTGGATAATAGGCATAAAAAGCTCATACATATCCAACATAACCAAAATACCGCCATTATTTTCAGGGGTGGGAAACTGCTGGTACAGCGCTGCCTGACCATTGATCGTAACCAGTGTTGAGCTGTGAATGCCCACTTCTTTAAGGCGAATCTGCTTGGCAGCATCGCGCTTCAAAAAGGAGCCATAAACGAAGTTTGAAAGGTTATAAACACTGCCGTTGGAACTGTACAC
>JAEWNU010000052.1 GCA_023456995.1 Bacillota bacterium | reverse complement strand
GCATAGTCCTGAAGACGCGCAACCTCCTGAATGTGGCGTTCATACTCCTTTTCCATGCGGTCAAGCCGTTCAGCACGCAAAGCCAGATATCGTCCATAGGGCGCGGGATAAGAAACAAGGCTCAGGTTTTCTATCTCCCAAGTCACATTGGTCACGCGGTCCAGAAAATAACGGTCATGGCTCACGGTCAGTATTGCCCCGCGGTAGGATGCGAGATATTCCTCGAGCCACGCCAACATTTTAAAGTCAAGATGGTTGGTCGCCTCATCCAGAATTAAAAGGTCGGGCGCTTCAATCAAAAGCTTGGCCAGCATCAGGCGTGTGCGTTCGCCACCGGACATGCTTTCGACCGGCGTGGCACGGTCAAAGCTACCAAAGCCCATGCCGTTTAGCACAGTGCTGATCTTCACCGCGGCATGGTAACCATCCAAGCTGATAAATTTTGCCTCTTGACGCTGGTACTCCTGTTCTAACTGAGCATAGCGTGTTGTTCCGTGCGGCTCACCTGCCATCTGCTCCCCTGTTGCCAACATGCCTTGCTCCACCGCATACACTTCTTGCAGCGCCCGTTTCATCTCGCTTTCAATCGTTCCGTCGGCCGAAAGCCCGCCGTTCTGTCGCAGATAGCCGACGTTCAATGTTGCGGCACGGGCAACACTGCCCTCGTCCGGTTCTTCAAACCCGGCTATGATATTAAGTAACGTTGTCTTACCCGCCCCATTAGGTCCAATCAGTGCAATTCGGTCCTGCTCGTTGACGGCGGCGCTAATATGTTCAAAAATTCGCTCTGCGCCAAAGCTCTTTCCAATATCGTTAAGTGTCAGAAGCATCTATGTTCCCCTTTATGCCTATAGCCGGCTTATATGTCGCCTTAAAATAGTAAAATTAACGTGTTTATCATAACACAGCGCGCTTAAAAAAGGAATGCTTTGTCCTTCACAGCACGGTTTGTACTATCATTATGGGTCTAAAAGTGGTATCATAGACTATATCTTTGCAAAACGATTCGGGGGATATCACTTTGGAAA
This sequence comes from Bacillota bacterium, assembly GCA_023456995.1. Classification (GTDB taxonomy): domain Bacteria; phylum Bacillota; class Clostridia; order Oscillospirales; family Ruminococcaceae; genus Yanshouia. The sequence continues at coordinate 2,059 of JAEWNU010000052.1, read as the reverse complement.
ATTTCATTTTTGTTTTGAACGCAGTTGTGCCTGGCTTTTTGCTCATCGCTTCCGGCTATTTTGTCCGCAGGGTCGGGTGGCTGGACGACGTCGGCACCAAGCAGGTCAACAGGCTATGTTTTTATCTCCTGTTGCCCTTGCTGATGTTTAAAACCGCTTATACATCCGATTTTTCAACAGCCTTTGACCCAGTTCTGCTGGCGCTATGCGTGCTATGCCTAGTGGGCATGATCGGCATTATGCTGCTGATAGCCCCCAGACTGACCACTTCGCGCGGGCGCATCGGCGTTATGGCACAGGCCAGTTACCGATCCAATGCCGTTATGCTGGGGCTTCCATTTGCGATAAGCCTGAGCGGGGATTCAGCCGCCGGCATCATGGGGGTACTGGTTGCTTGCACCGTGCCGCTTTATAATATTCTGGCTGTTATCATCTTTTCAGTTTATACGGATAAGCCCGGTCAAAAGGTAGATATTAAATCTGTTATTACCAACGTTTTCAGTAATCCATTGATCATTGCGAGCATTGCCGGATTTATATTGTCGGGGCTGCATATTTCGTTGCCGACTCTGCTTCAGCGCCCGGTGTTTGATTTGGGCACGGCCGGTTCTATCATCGCAATGGTGGGTGTTGGCGCCCAGCTTGATTTTAAAAATGCGCTGAGAAATATGAAACTGACCCTCGTATGCGCCTGTGCAAAACTGCTGGTATTGCCATTGATCGGCACCACGATTGCAATGTTAATTGGTATGAAAGGTGCTGCCCTTTGCTCACTGTTTCTTATCCTTGCCACGCCCAACGCCACCGGTTGCCCCGTGATGGCCGACGTCATGGGGGCAGACGGCGCACTCGCAGCCGAAATGGTGGTGTTTACGACTGGTGCCTCAGTTGTGACGGTCTTTTTGGGCTCGTTTATTCTTAAAAATATGGGACTAATTTAATTCGGAGGCTTTATGCTGAAAAAAAACGCGATTATTCCGCTGGAGATTACCGGCATTACAAATGAGGGCAATGGTGTCGGCCGGGCGGACGGCATGGCTGTTTTTGTCCCTTTTGCAGCCGCGGGAGACAAGCTAAAGGTGCGTGTAGTCAAAGTCCTTTCACACTATGCTTTTGGTATCATTGAGGAAATCTCCTCGCCTGCCGTGTGCCGCGAGGAAGATGACTGTTCAATTTATCGCCGCTGCGGCAGTTGCAGCCTCCGACACATTTCCTACCAAGAGGAATTGATGATCAAAAACGGCTGGGTAGAAGAAAATATGCGCCGCATCGGTAAGCTAGCGGTCACGCTGCCCCCGGCAGTTCCCTCCCCGCAAGCCACCCGCTACCGCAACAAGGCCATCTACCCTGTTCGCCTGCAAAACGGCGAGCCCATTGTCGGTTTTTTTGCCAAGCGCTCCCACAGGGTAGAGCCAGCAGAAGACTGCCTGCTTCACCCTGTTTTCTTCGGCGAAATTGCCGCCGCGTTCTGCGGATGGCTGGCCGAATTTAACGTCAGTATTTACGACGAGGTCACGCACAGCGGACTGGTGCGTTCTCTATATATTCGCCACGCCGAGGCCAGCGGTGAAGTGATGGTCACCATCATCGCGAACGGCAGCGTCCTGCCTCAGACTCAGGCACTTATCGAAGCGCTTTGCGGCGCTTGCTCTGCCATCACCTCAGTTATACTCAACATCAACCGCGATAAAACCAATGTACTGCTCGGCGAGGAGTGTCAAACACTCTGGGGCGAAAGCACCATTACCGATCAGCTTTGTGGACTTTCGTTTTCTCTTTCTCCGCTATCGTTTTATCAGGTTAACCGCCGCGGCGCTGAGCAGCTTTATGGCATCGCTCGAGAATTTGCGGCGCTTTCAGGCAGCGAGATTCTGTTGGATCTCTACTGCGGCGCGGGTACCATTGGCCTTTCGATGGCGCATCAGACCCGTCAGCTCATCGGGGTGGAGATTGTTTCAGACGCTGTGGAGAATGCGCGCCAAAATGCCATTCAAAACGGCATTACTAACGCAAGGTTTATCTGTGCCGATGCAACCGAGGCCGCCGCTCAGCTTGAAGC
>JAEWNU010000051.1 GCA_023456995.1 Bacillota bacterium | reverse complement strand
GGCATTAGGCGTTGACATTATTGACAACCACGCGGATTATCGGTTGCTTTCGCGCCGCGCTCTGGAAGGGCTAATGCAATTTAACGAAGCAAATCTGTTTTTGCGCGGTATCGTACCACTAATTGGCTATCGGCACGCAATCGTAACCTATGAGCGACACGAACGTTTTGCGGGTGAAAGCAAATATCCACTCAAAAAGATGTTGCTGTTCGCCTTCGATGGTATCACTGCTTTTTCAATCAAGCCGATTCGTCTGGTTACCACAACGGGAGCACTAATCTTTTTTGCCAGCGTCATAACTCTAATGGTTCTACTGTTGCAAAAGCTATTGGGCTATACCGTGCAGGGTTGGACTACTCTAATGGGCTCAATCTGGCTGCTTGGTGGCATACAGTTGTTAAGCCTCGGCATCATCGGCGAATATGTCGGACGAGTATATCAAGAAGCCAAGCACCGCCCACATTTTATCATCGATCAAATAACATTACAGTAAACTTTAAAGTGCCGGAGCATCTGCTCCGACACTTTTTCACTGTCATCGTGACGTTAAAAGCGAATTAAGAGTATGATATAACGATGGCACTTTATATGCACAGAGAGGAGATAAGTTGTGCCGATTTTTCCACGTATTCGCTTAAGTGAAAATGTTGAAGTGGCCGACACCTCTCTGGCTTTTGAGGCAATGGCTCTGATAGCAGGCATTATCGCCATAGCTGTCTCCTGCATTCTCCGCGAAGATCTTGCAGGAACCATTACCTTGGACAAATGTGAAGAGTATTCGCTGCTACGAATAAGAATAGGTACTGCTATTATTGTTTTTGTTGCACTCATCTACTATTTTCTCTTATCTGTAGAAACATTCAAAGAAGCAGATACTTCTTGCGATTACCTTTCTGCAAAAGTGAATCTAATGGCTTCATTTCTGGTTCTTGTGGCGTCAGCATTAAGATTATTCGACCTTACCACTATAGTTCCTAATATTATTAACGAATCTGAAAGCCTCGAGACAGAAAACCTAGAAATTGAGGATCTCTCTCTTTTATAAGAGCTAATAAGAAAATGGACTCCACAACCAAAAAATCGGGTCATCCATTGGGATGACCCGATTTTTGTTGTGCTTTGAAAGCACCTATTTCTTTATGATGTGGATGCACTGTTTCGGACACTGCTCAACACAGGCACCGCAAGCAGTACACTTTTCCTGATCGATATGCGCAAGGTTATCGACAACCGTGATTGCGTCGAACTGACAGGCCTTCTGGCACTTCATACAGCCGATACAACCGACCTTGCAATTTTTCATGACAACCGCACCCTTATCCTTGGAGTTGCAGGTGACATGAATCTTGTAATCAAAAGGAATAATCTCGATGACATTGTTGGGGCAGGTCTTAGCGCACAGTCCGCAGCCGATACAAAGATCGGTGTCGATGTGAGCGATGCCGTCAACCATATCAATCGCATGTACAGGGCACACTTCGGCACAGTCGCCCAAGCCCATACAGCCATAGGTGCAGGTTCCCTTACCGCCAAAGAAGAGCTTGGCACCCTTGCATGTCTTAGCACTTGCATATTCTAACTTGTCGGAAGTGTTGCCGCAGGTACCATTGCACTTGACGGCAGCCACCATCGGCTTTACATCTCCAACAGCAAGACCGAGCACTGTACCAATACCCTTCGCCGCATCAGCGCCACCAGGTACGCAAAGGCTGGCGTTCGTGCATTCGCCGGAAATCAGGGCCTGTGCATAAGCATCGCAACCAGCATAGCCGCAGGCGCCGCAGTTGGCGCCAGGAAGACATTCGCGAACAGGGCCGAAACGCTCGTCAACCGGCACAGCCATTACCTTGGACGCAACCGACAAAACGACAGCAGATATCAGTCCGATAGCTGAAACGGCTACAATCGCCAAAACGATTCCATTCATAGTCTCATCTCCATTCTCTAATTATCGGAACAGGTTTTCAACCACGCCCACGAATCCCATGAAGGAGACCGAAGTAATGGAAGCTGCAACCAGTGTAATCGGAATTCCCTGAAAAGATTCGGGCGCGTCACAACCTTCAATTCTGGAACGAACGCCGGAAAACAGCACCATGGCCAGCATAAAGCCAAGGCCTGAACCGAAGGAGTTCGCCATTGACTGCGCAAAGTTATAGCCGCTGTCAATGTTCAGAATGGTAACGCCGAGCACGGCGCAGTTAGTGGTGATCAGAGGGAGGTAAACGCCAAGAGCTTTGTGCAAAGCGGGCACATATTTTTTGAGAATGATCTCAACCAGCTGAACAAGTGCCGCGATAACCAGAATAAATACGATGGTTTGTAAATAGCCAAGACCGTTTGCATCCAGCAAGAAAATCTGAATCGGATAAGTAACAGCGGTGGCCATCAACATAACAAAGATAACAGCAATCGACATACCGACAGCCGAGTCAAGCTTCTTGGAGACGCCCAAAAAGGGGCAGATGCCAAGGAACTTGGCGAGAACATAGTTATTGACAAGCACAGCGCTCATGATGATAATAGCAAATTCCTTCATCGGTTAGCACGCTCCCTTCGCATCTTCGCCGCATGCTTCTTCAGAACCGCAGCCTGCACAACCGAATTCTTTCTTCTTGATCGCCTTGCCCTTACTAAGCTTGTTAACCAGCGCAATCAGCGAGCCAAAGACGAAGAAGCCGCCGGGTGCAAGGCCCATGATCGAGATGGTGCGTGCCTCCTCAGAAACGAGTCGGATACCCATCCAGCTGCCAGCGCCAAAAATTTCGCGAATGGTAGCCATCAGCAGCAACGCAAGCGTAAAGCCGATACCCATACCAACGCCATCAAGTGCCGAATCAATCACACCGTTCTTTGAAGCGAACATCTCAGCGCGGCCGAGAATGATGCAGTTAACAACGATCAAAGGCAGATAGATACCCAGCGACTTATCCAGTGCGGGCGCATAGGCCTTAACAACCATCTGAACGACGGTAACAAAGCCCGCAATAACAACAATGTAGGACGGAATACGAACCTTGTCGGGAATGATTTTGCGAAGCGCCGAAATAGCGATGTTCGAGCAAATCAAAACCACAGTGGCGGCGAGACCCATGCCGATCGCGTTTTTGGCCTGTGTACTGGTGGCCAGCGTCGGGCAGGTACCCAGCAGCAGCACCAGAACGGGGTTCTCTTTGATAATACCTCTGGTGAGGTTGGAAAGTTTATTCATTGCTTTAAGCCCCCTTTACTGCGGCGAGGTTTGCAACTGCCGCGTTAAAAGCCGCTTTAAAGGCCTTTGACGAAATGGTTGCACCCGCAATATTGTCTATGCCGTCGGCAGAAGTTTGGCCAACGAACTGTGAAGTAAAGGCTTCCTCAGAAACTCTGCTGCCAAGGCCCTCGGTTTCAGAGCTCTTTACGACGACCACATCGATGACCTTGTCGCTGCCATCAAACAACACGGCGATGGTCAAATCGCCGCCGTAACCCTTTTCGGTTGCAAGCACGACATTACCGGCTGCACCGCACTGGATGCCACCCGTTACTTCTTTAAGCTCGGAGTTGGGATAACATTGTGCCATCTTGGTCTGCAACGGGCTCTCAACAGCGCCACCCTGCGCAATTTTCTGCGCTTCAAACGCCTTTTCTACCGCGCCGATAAAGCACTTGGAAGAAATGGTCGCACCGCTGATTACCGAAACGCCAGAAAGGCTCTCATCTTGACCAGGGAACTGGCTCTGGAACTTCGGCTCGGCTGCTTTTGAGCCTAAGCCCGCAGTTTCGCCATGTGAGAGGGTCTTAGTGCCTGTGATTTTACCGTCGGCATCAATACCAACGATAATCTTCATCACACCGCCGTAACCTTTACCCTCAGCCATGACAACCGTGCCGGTGCCATTGGTGGCGTTGTAAACTTCGGTGACACCCTCAGGAAGACCAGAAAGCTCAAGCAGTTCAAAGCCGTCGGCCGCGGGCAGCACTTCTTTTCTAGCAGCCTCAGCGTTGGCCTTTTCCGTTGCGTTAATAATCGGAGTGGTTGCCTGCTCGGTGTATGCCAGCGCAGTCGTAATGACCAAGCAGATAACGGTGAGAACAACTATCGGTAGAACAAAATCGTTTTTTGCGTTGCTCATTTCGCGGCACCTCCCAAAGCTTTGTTCCGGGTGAGATTAGAAATGTGCGGAGCCATGATGTTCATCAGCAAAATTGCAAACGAAACACCCTCGGGATAGTTGCCGAATACACGAATCAGCACAGTCAAGATGCCACAGCCAATGCCGAAAATCACACGGCCCTTAGGCGTCTGGGGCGAAGTGCTGTAGTCGGTCGCCATAAAGATGGCGCCCAGCATCAAACCGCCAGCCAGCATGTGATAAAGCGGATTTTGGCCCAAAACTGCGGTGAGCACCGCGACCGTGGCAATAAAAGAAACGGTGATGTGCCAGGTGATAACCTTGCGGTAGAGCAAATAGGCAAAGCCTAAAAGCAGCGCAACCGCACTGACTTCGCCGATGCAGCCGCCGATCTGACCCAGCGCCATCTGGGCGATGGAAGGCAGCTTCTCTGTCTGGCCGGTGGCCATCAGCGTCAGCGGCGTCGCGCCAGCAACAGCATCAGGGTAGCCAGTCACCCAGTCAGTCATCGGGCCGGTGAAGGAGATCAGCAGCACGATACGCGCGGTGATAGCAGGGTTAGCAAAGTTCTGGCCAATGCCGCCAAACAGTTGCTTGACAACGATAATGGCCACAATGGAGCCGAACGCAGCCATCCACAGCGGAAGGCCGACCGGAAGGTTATAAGCAAGCAGCACGCCCGTAACAGCGGCAGAATAATCGCCGATGGTAATGGGACGGCGACAGCCCTTTTCAAAAACATATTCCGCACCGACTGCAAAAGCCACGCAGACGGCAACGAGAATCAGTGCACGCACACCGAATACGAAAACAGAAACCAACAGTGCAGGAGCAAGTGCAATAAGCACATCGCGCATGATCGACTTGGTGGTATCTTGGTGACGAATGTGCGGAGAACAGGTTACGATCATTGGATTACTCACTGTTTTCACCCCTTACTTTTTCTGCGAAGCATCTCTAACCATCGCCTTAGCTAGCTTATTGGTCAGAACGAGTTCGCGTTTCGCCGGACATACGAAAGAGCAGCAGCCGCACTCCATGCAGAGCATGACCTTGAGCTCATTGAGCATATCAACATTCTTAATTTTAAAGGCATGCTCAATGGTCGCTGGCATCAGGCCAACCGGGCAGGCCGCCACGCAGCGTCCACACTTGATACAGGCGGAGGTGGGGGGTAACGTCGCTTCTTTTTCTGCGAAGGCCAGCACAGCGTTGTTGTTCTTGAGCAGCGGAACCTCATCGTTAGGCACCGCGATGCCCATCATCGGGCCGCCGTAGAGAATCTTTCTGGGCTCGGCTTTGTAACCGCCGCAGAACTCGAATATCTTGGCAATGGGGGTGCCGATGGGTGCAATAACATTACCTGGTTTGGCAACAGCAGAGCCGTCGACAGTCAGGCACTTTTCAATCAGCGGCATGCCTGTTTCAATATACTTGGAAATAAAGGCTAATGTTGTGACGTTGATGACGATGCAGCCCACATCCAGCGGCAGCTTGCCTTCGGGCACGTCGCGGCCGGTGGCGTTGTGAATAAGTACCTTTTCACCGCCCTGCGGGTAGAGAGAAGGCATAGCCATGACCTCAAAATCAGGATCGTTGGCAGTCTTCTCTTGGAAAAGCTTGATGGCTTCGGGCTTGTTGTCCTCGATACCAATGATGGTTTTTTTCTGGCCAACAAACTTTTTGATTAACGCGGCACCCTTTAGGATGTGGTCATAGTCATCGATCATCGTGCGCAGATCAGAAGTTATGTAAGGCTCGCACTCCGCACCATTGATGAGAAGATAATCGACTGAATTCGGATTCTTGACCGATAGCTTGACCACCGTTGGAAAGCCCGCGCCGCCTAAGCCAACCAGTCCGCTTGCGCGCACGGCAGCTAAAAATTGCTCGGTGTTCTCCACCACGGGCGGAACGACTGTTTCGGCAACTTCCTGCAAGCCGTCGGCCTCGATGACGACAGCCTTTGCCTTCGCGCCGTTGCCCATCAGCAACTCGTCAATCTTAACAACCTTTCCGGATACACTGGCATGAACGGGCACGCTGACAAACCCCGCGGCTTCACCGATTACCTGACCGACTTTAACAAGATCGCCCGCCTTGACTACAGGTGTACATGGCGCTCCGATGTGCATGTTCATCGGAATAATGACCTTGTCGGGAGTCGGAATGCGCTGCGGTGCGCACTCTTCGGTGTTCTTGTGATGAGGCGCATGGACACCGCTCAGTCTTTTAATAGACACTGATGTTTCCCCCAATACTTAAAAAGTGTTGTTATTTGATTACCCTATTGACATTTTTCAGATAGGGCATAACTAACCGAAGTAATATTCCCGTAATTAGACCCATGCCCACGCCGGACAGAATCATGACGGGCAGATAGTAAAAGGTGTAAACGGATTTTAAAATGATGCTAGCTAAAATCAATTGGCCAATGTTGTGTGAGATTGCCCCAACAACGCTGATAAGGCGATCTCCCAGCCCCGGCAGGCGTTTAAAAAGCAGCATAAGACAAACCGAACACAGTCCGCCGGAAAGACTCAACGCGGCACCAATTGCGCCGCGGGTGAGCAAAACAAACAGCGCTTTAAGCACTGCGACTGCAAACGCCGTTTTGGCGCCCAGAAACAACAGGCAGTACATCGTCACAATGTTTGAGAGCCCCAGCTTAACACCAACCGGCAAAAATGGCAGTGCAGGCAGCATTGACTCAAAGACAGAAAGCACCAGTGCCAACGCCAGCATCAGACCGGGAAAGGCCACCTTATAGGCGGCTCGGTGTTTTGGCGTCACCGGCATTCTCTCCTCTCAATATATCTCAAAAGTTAAATTTGTAAGCAGTTTTTTGAGTGTTTATAGTAAGCCGTTCCTGAAGCGATTTTGATGCATATACCTCAAAATCCTTTGTCACGGCCAAAACCATGCAGTCATCGCGATTCAGATATTCAGGTAGTGCAGCACTACCCCCCATAAAAATTAGAGTGGAAAGATAATCCCCCAATGTGCCGTTATCGGACACTACGGTTACCGAAATCAGATCAGTCGTAGAAGGATAGCCCGTAAAAGGGTCAATAACATGATGATAGCGTATGCCATCCTGTTCAAAATAACGCTCGTAATCACCGGTGGTCGCCATGGTCAGCCCGTCCAGCGACAGTGAAGCAATAAACTCCGAAGCATCACCGCGCGGGTCGCGAACGCCGATCACATATTCCGATCCATCTGTTTTTTTGCCCTGAACCATCATGTTGCCACCGATAGACAAGTAGCCTTCGACATTATTTTTAACAGCATACTGCCGCATCAGTGTTGCAGCCAGTCCTTTGGCAATACCGCCAAGGTCAATGCGCATACCTTCGTCGGTGAGCATTACCGTTTCTTTGGTGTCATCAAATAGGATGCGGCGATAATCCACCAGCTTCTGTGCTGCTTTAATCTCCTCATTAGAGGGAACACGCGGGGTTTCGCTTGTTACATTCCAGACGAGTGTCAGCGGTGCAATGGTGATATCAAATAGTCCATCTGCCTGCGCACAATAGTCGGTCGCCTGGCGCAAAAACTGATAAGTATCATGAGAAAGGGCGACGGGGCGCAGTCCCGCCGCTGAATTTAAACGTGAAATTTCGCTATCCTCATCGTAAAGGGAAAGCTGGCTTTCTAACTCTTTTAATGCGCCTAAAACTTCGTCATAAGTTTTTTGTGCATTTTTACCGTGCCAGCGCTGCTCAACCCAAGTGTTCATAACAAACTCTATTCCGGCGGCTGAGTCGTTCCCTGTCTGACCTCGTGGGCTTGCACATCCAAATATTACGACGAAACAAAGCACAATAACAATGGCTATGAAATATTTTGGTTTCCTCATTCGTGCTTTTGCTCCCGTTTTATAAACAATCGGCATAAAAAGACCGCTTGTATTATTTAAATCATGCAAGACTCACATACTATTTTTATCGCTTTTTGACTAAAAAGTCAAGGGATGTTTGTTATTTACCGAACTAATAGCTGAAAATACCAATCATAAATGTCAAACTTTAGCCGTATTTTATCTAATTTCCATAATTAAAATCAACTAACTTTTAAAACGCAAATTGCAACTCGTGACATTCTATCCATCAAATGTCAGTTGTCTGTTCTCTGACGCACGACTGCCCTTAAACGCTTTTTACGTCGACGGGCTGCATGACTCGCTGACGATGCAATCAGCACGGCTGGCAGCAAAATAAGCAGAATAATTCCGGCAGCAACAATCAAGCCTTGCTTCCGCTTGTTGATCTTTTCAATTTTGACCTTTGCGGCTTTTGCGTTGGCATCAGCCGCCAGAACCCCCTGATCACCCATACCATACAGCCTTTCAAGCGCGCTTAAAAGGCCGGCATAGGTTTTCTGTATGCCAGCCTCATAATTTCCAACAGCAAAATCGGGTTCAAGCTCCTGTTGCAACAGCGTTTCCAACGATGCATCTGACAGCGCATCCTCTAAGCCCTTACCCTGCAAGGCGTAATAGTTTTCCTCACCAGTTGCCAAAAGCAGCAACAGACCGTTGTTTTTGACCGCATCGCCTATTTGCAGGCGATTAAATAAATCGTTTGCGTAGTCCTGAATTGTTTCGCCGCCCAGAAAATCGACGGTAACCACGACCAGTTGAGCACCAGTCAGCGCATCTAATGCAGCACTTTTTTCATTTATAGCGGCTTTAACCTCGTCAGACAGCACATTAGCCAAATCGTTGACATAGACATTCGCACCCGACTCACCCGACCAACTCTCCGCTGCCAACGCAGAGGGATGCAGCAGCAGCATGAGCAGTATGGCAATAACAGGCAGTTTTAAAAGCTTTTGGCAGTTCTTCATCATGTGGTGTTCCCCCTGATAATACAGCATCAGCCCTTTAAATCCAGCAGCTTTTGCTTTAATTGGCTCTCAAGACCGAACAGTTCCGCTTCGATTGCGCGGCGCTTTTCCCTGCCCTGTGCCTGAATCTGCTGTACTTCGTCAAGGGTACTGATCAACATCGTGTTGGTATTTTGAAGCGTTTCAAGGTCGACAATACCACGCTCGGCCTCACGTGCAGTTTCGAGCGTGCCGGTTTTAAGCATTTCGGCATTTCTACGCAGAAGTTCGTTGGTCATATCGGATACTGCACGCTGAGCCTGCATAGCCTGTTGCGAATGCGCAAGGCCTAACGCCAACACCATCTGGCTCTTCCACAGCGGAATTGTATTGACGATGGTGGACTGAATTTTTTCCGCCATCAGTGTATTATTATTTTGAAGTAGGCGAATTTGCGGCGCCATCTGAATGGATACCATCCGCGTCAGCTCAAGGTCGGAAATCTTTTTTTCAAAGCGATCGCAAAGGTTTCCAAAATCATTGGCAGACTGCGCATCCTCGGGCAAATTTGAAAGCTTTGCCTTATCTAAAAGCGTCACCAGTGTGGTCGCACGCTCCTGCACCAGTTTCTTTTTGCCTGCCAAAATATACATAGAAAGCTCTTTAAAATATGAAAGATTCATGTCATAGAGCTTATCCAGAGTTGATATGTCTTTGAGCAGCGTTAATTGGTGTTGCTCAAGCATAGCCGTAATTTTTTCAACATTCTGTTCGGCTTTGTTATAGCCGGTTTTAAGTGTTTCAATGCGATTTTGGCCCTTTTTAAACAGCCCCATCAAGCCTTTAGGCTTTTCTTCTTCCGTAGAAAAGCCTTTGAGCGTGGCAATCAAGTCAGTTATCATGCCGCCCGTTTCGCCCAAATCCTTGGTGCGTACATTCTCGAGCGCTGTCTCCGAAAAACCAGCAATCTTTTTTTGCAGTGCGGTGCCATATTGCAGCACAATGTTAGAATTGGTGAGATCAATTTTCTGTGCGAAATCGTCGATCACTTGCTGTTCTTTTGGCGAAAGCAAGTTGCTCTGGGCTTCTACAAAGCTAGGGTCACCCGAGGTGATAATCTGATCTTGATTGCTGGGCACGCACAATTCCTCCTGACAGCCTTGATATTTAAGTGTTTAGTACATCAACCTTGATGCATTTTTGAAGTAGGACGGTGTTTTTTACGGGACGAAAAACCGGCCCGCTTCGGTGCAGAACTCTGGCTAGAGTGTTTTTCAGCAGCGGCAGTCTTCGATGTTTTTTGTACAGCAGATTTTGCGGTGCGAGCTGCTTGCTGTCTAGGCATATCGCTACTGCGGTGAGCATTAGCAGGTTTTTTGGGCGCGGGCTCAAATACCTGCATCGGATAGGGGTTTTCTTGTTCTACCCTAATCTTCTTGCGGATTAGCTTTTCAATATCCTTAAGATATTCCAGCTCATCAAAGTCACAAAATGACATTGCAACACCGTCGGCACCCGCTCGACCCGTTCTGCCGATACGATGCACATAAGTGTCAGGTTCGTTGGGCAAATCAAAGTTGATGACATGCGAAAGCTGGTCGATGTCGATACCGCGAGCGGCAATATCGGTAGCCACCAGTACCTGAACCCGACCACTTTTAAAATTGCTCAACGCCAACTGACGCGCACCCTGTGACTTGTCGCCATGAATTGACATTGCGGAAATCTTAGCCCCGTTAAGCGCCTTAGCCACACGGTCCGCCCCGTGCTTGGTGCGAGTAAACACCAACGCCGAGTATATCGAATGGTTTTTTAATATCCAAGTAAGAAGTTCGCGCTTATTGACTTTGTCAGTCAGATAGACCGACTGCTCGATCAGTTCCACCGTTGTGGCCGGGGGTGCTACCGCCACTTTGACAGGGTTTGTTAACATGCTGTTTGCCAGCTGCTCAATTTCAGCAGGCATTGTAGCAGAAAACAGCATTGTCTGCCGGTCTTGCGGAAGGCGGGCCACAACTTTTTTAACATCGTTGATAAAACCCATATCCAACATACGGTCTGCTTCATCCAAAACGAAAATCTCCAGACCCGAAAGATCAACAAATCCCTGATTGATGAGGTCAATCAGCCGCCCCGGGGTGGCAACCAGAATGTCGATGCCGCGTGCAAGCTGCTCAGTCTGTGGGTTTTGCGAAACACCGCCGAAGATCACGGCGCTTTTAAGGGGCAACTGTTTGCCATAAGCGATCAAACTTTCGTGTATCTGCAACGCCAGCTCGCGGGTCGGCGTGAGTATCAGTGCACGCACTCTGCGCTTGTTTTTAGCGGCGCCAGCAGCGTTAAGCCGCTGTAAAATTGGCAGCGAAAAGGCCGCCGTCTTACCTGTTCCAGTCTGCGCACAGCCGAGCAGATCCTTTCCTTCCAAGGCAGGGATAATAGCCTGCTGCTGTATCGGTGTAGGCATGTCATAACCTTGCGTTTGTAGCGCAGCGAGAATAGGTGAAATTAAATTCAATTCTTTAAATGTCATTGAGTAGGTTTTTTCCTTTTTTCTGTTTTTCTCTTGCAGCGGCTCAAATATCACACACCGCAAGGCAATCTGTTAAACTATTATTAAGTAATAGTATAGCACAACTGAGGGATAAATAATAGCGTTATGTTGATAATGCGCTAATCTTGCCTATTGCGTCTATGCTGTTCGCCCGCTGATTGGCGAATAGGGAAATCCTAAGTAGATATTGTTTGATTAATTGTCCATATACTTTAAATCTGTTAAAATCCGCAACAAAAATATCAGGCGACCGTCTTCTGTTTAATGTATGATAAGTCTGTAAGGAGGTAACAGCATGAATATGCTCGTACAATTCAATGAGGCTATGGCTTATATTGAAAATAATCTGCTGAAGATAATTGAACCGCATCAAATTTCACACATAGCCGGATGCTCTGAATACCACTTTCGAAGGATGTTTTCCTTCATCGCCGGCATGCCGCTGGGCGAATACATCCGGCGCAGAAGGCTATCGCTGGCGGGGGCACTACTGCAATCGGAACGGATCAAAATTATCGATCTCGCCTTGCAGCTGGGATATGAGTCGCCCGAAGCCTTCAGCAAAGCTTTTTATGCAATGCATGGCATCACACCGTCGCAGGCTAAAAAGGCGCATGCTGTGCTCAAGACTTTTTCCCCCTTGACCTTTCAACTGACCATTAAAGGAGGCACAGAAATGGATTATCGAATTATTGAAAAAGAGCCTTTTTATATTGTAGGCTTTAAAAAGAGAATTACCATGCAGTTTAAAGGCGTTAACGCGCAGATGGACGAAGTGGTTCAAAAGTTGACGCCAGAGATTATTACTGAACTGAAGGGCCTGTGCAACATTGAACCTAAGGGCATGCTTAGTGTCTCGGCAGACTTTGAAGGCCGCACCGAGGAAGGCACTGAACTAGACCAGTATATTGGCGTCGCAACCGCGCAGCCCTACGATGGTTGTTATGACGTTTTACCTGTTGCAGCATCCACTTGGGCGGTTTTTAAGACGATTGGCCCTTTTCCGAATACCGTGCAAGAGACATGGGCCAGCATCTATGCCGAATGGTTCCCTTCGTCAGGCTTTGAATCGACCGAAGGACCGGAGCTTTTGTGGCATGAGTCACCCGACACCAGCAGACCGGATTACAAAAGCGAGATTTGGATACCAGTGCGTAGGCTAAAACAATAAATGAGCGCCGGACAGCCATTTTTACATGGCGCCAAGAAGGCCACAAAATGCCGTTGGCATCTTGTGGCCTTTTTTAAAATTCTAACGTCGCGCTATTTGCAGATATCCAGAGCAATTTTAGCGAAAATCTGTGCCGCCAGCGGCAACACCGCTTCGTCAAAATCAAACCGGCCGTTGTGATGTGGTGCTTTCAGAGGCGTACCAAAAATCATTTCAGTCGCCTGGCCGCCGTTAGATTGCACTTTGCTCATCATATAGGTAAAATCCTCACCACCGCCAAAGTCGACATCCTTGTGAATCTCCTTTACACCGGGCAGTTCACTGATAGAATCTGAAACCCTATCCACAAGTTCTTTGTCACAGACAGCACTGCCTGCTGCACCCATAAAGCGGCTTTCATAACTGCACTCATACATATCGGCGGAGGCACGGCAAACACGTTCTGCCTTCTCTGCCATGTATTCGTTGATGTCGGTGGTAAGGCCTCGAGTCTCAACCGTCATTATCGCGGTTTCGGGAATAACATTGCGTCCAGTACCCGCATTAAGAGTGCCAATGTTGATGCGGCTGCTGCCCTCGCTGTGTCGTGGAATAGCCAGAAGATTGAGTGTGGCTGTTGCAGCGGCGGCCAAAGCATTGTGGCCTTGCTCAGGGCTTGCACCTGCGTGAGAGGCTTTGCCCTTAAATGTCACATCGAATTTCGTACTGGCCAAAAAACCGTGTGTACCAGTGGCAACAGTTCCAAGGGGCCATTTTTTAAGACCGAGATGTCCGCCGATCATATAGTCCACCTTGTCGAGTACGCCGGACTGTGAAATAGAGTTAGCGCCGCGCAGCCCCTCTTCTGCTGGCTGAAATACAAAAACAATTTTCCCCTTGATCTGGTCGCGATAAGCCAACAACAGCCGCAGCGCACCGATACCGATTGCAGCGTGTCCATCATGTCCACAGGCATGCATCAGATTTGCATGGGTAGAGGCATACCCATCTTTAAAGGGAAGATGATCTTCCTCGGTTGATTCATCCACATCATTACAATCAATGTCAACCCTGAAACCAACAGTCGGACCAGGTTGAGCGCCCTCTATCTCGGTGACACAGCCGGTAAAACCGCCGCTCATTTGGGAAATAAGGTCTTCCCTGTTGCTTTCCTCAATTGCACGTGCTTCACACTGCTTTAAATATTCTTTGGAGGGCATCCCATACATGTGTTCTGGCGTATGTATGCTTTTGCCAAACGTCACTTTCAAGCCAAGTGCGGTAAGCTGCTCTATGACCTTTGCGGTCGTTCGGTATTCAGTCCAAGCGGATTCGGGATGGCGATGGAGATCACGCCGAATTGAAATCAAATCCTTAGTGAAAGCATCCATATCTATGCGGTCAAAACTAAAGCCCATTTTGTTGCCTCCTTAAAATAAATACATCATAATATTGTTATTTTAGCATACCGTACCATGAACGGCAATAAATAATCTAGCCGTTTATAAAACTCTAAAGCCTTTGGCAGCAACCTGATTGGCAAAAAAAATATATCGGGAAAACCCTTACTGGGTTCTCCCGATGCGACTTTTTGGTTCTATATAAAGTTTACAACTAAAAATAAAAATGCCGCAAGTCTAAACGCTTTGCGGCATTTTTATGCGTATGATTACTTATTTGCAGCTTTCGCCGTTCTTGTAGTTGGTACTCTTGGGGCTGCCAGTCTGTGTGGAAGACTGATAATTGCTCTTGCTGGTATTGTTGTTGGTGGAGTTGCTGCTCTGGTTGGAAGATTGGTAATTGGTCTTGTTAGAACTCTGGGTATTGCTTTGGGTGTTCGGATTGCTGCTCTGAGCGCCTCTTGTAGTGTTATTGGTGCTGTTAGTGTTG
>JAEWNU010000050.1 GCA_023456995.1 Bacillota bacterium | reverse complement strand
AGCCCCGCCGCCTGCGTCCGATGGAAGAAATTCTGCACTGGAACACCTGGGAGGAAACGATATGACTCAACAGGAAAATCAGGCATGTTTAGAGCTATTGGTCTATATGCTGATCAGCGCGGTTGCTCTGGGAGATGAGCCGAAGATTTACGGCCCGCTCAGACTGGTCGAAGCTTCGCAGCGCCTTGGACAAATTATGTTAAACAATGATTCGAGTAACCAGACACTAAAAGAACTGATTGCAATCATAGAGGACGGCAAACACAAAACCATGTCTGACAAAGACGGTTTTTATGCGATGCTACAAGATGCCGTCACCAAACTAGTTGATTTAATGTGATGCAGATTTCACGCTCATTCGGCAGAAGCCGATAGTAATAACCATTGCAATGGAGGAAGAGAAATGTTGATTAAACAGGTTATAGAAGCCTTTGATATTTTGGATAGCAGCACCGTTACCGGTGCCGATGTGGCACGTTATTTAAAAGGCATTAATCCTGAGGCGCTAATTGAAGTTTATGAACTCAAAGGGCCACAGGGCAGCACCGATATGGTCAAAGTCAGAATTCCGGGTACAAGAGGCAAGGCCTCGGGTGGAACAGCGCCCACCATCGGAATTTTAGGGCGCTTAGGTGGGATTGGCGCACGCCCTGAGGTCATCGGATTCGTGTCCGATGGCGACGGCGCGCTGTCGGCTATCGCCGTTGCTGCAAAGCTTTTAGATATGCAGCAGAAGGGTGACTATCTGGAGGGCGATGTTTTCGTATCCACACAAATTTGCCCCCACGCGCCCACCGCACCGCACAAGCCGGTACCTTTTATGGGCTCACCGGTTGAGATGTCACAGGTGAACAAAGAAGAGGTTTCGCCCGAGCTTGATGCCATCCTCTCAGTGGACACCACCAAGGGTAACCGCGTTATCAACACCCGTGGATTTGCCATTTCACCTACCGTCAAAGAAGGCTATATTCTGAGCACCTCTGAAGATTTACTAGAACAGATGCAGATTACAACCGGCCGCCTGCCCTACGTCTTCCCGCTTGCGATACAGGATATCACCCCTTACGGTAACGACCTGCACCATCTTAACAGCATCCTCCAACCAGCGACGGCAACCAGTGCCTCTGTGGTCGGGGTAGCCATCACCACCGAAGTGATGGTGCCCGGCTGCGCCACCGGTGCCAGCCATTTTGCCGATGTGGAAGAAGCGTCCAGATTTATGCTGGAGGTCGCTAAATATTTCGGCAAGGGTGATCTGAAATTTTATGACGAAAAGGAATTTGCCCTGATACAAAAGCTTTACGGGTCAATGAGCCATCTGATGACTCTAGGCAATAAAAATTAGAACCAAGGCAGGAGGGATATTCCATGAAAATAGGTGCAATCACCATTGGGCAAGCGCCTAGAACCGATGTCACCGATGATATTTTACATATTTTCGGTGGAAAAATCGAGCTGCTGCAACGAGGTGGTCTTGACGGTCTGACTGCTGAGCAGATCGCAGCGTTTAAGCCCAGTCCCGAGGATTATGTGCTGGTCTCGCGTTTAACCGATGGGAGCTCAGTAACCTTTGCCGAACGTTTTATTCTGCCCAGGCTTCAGGAGTGTATCAACGAGCTGGAAGCCGAAGGCGTACGTCTGATCATGTTTTTCTGCACCGGTGACTTTCCAGACAGCCTGACCTCCCATGTGCCACTCGTCTATCCCTGCGATATTCTAAATCAGGTTGCACCGCTGTTGAGTAAACAATCTAATTTGGTCTCCGTAACCCCCTCACCTCTTCAAGTTACCCAGTGTGAGAATAAGTGGAAAAAATTTGTCAAAACGGTCAAGGCCATCCCAGCTTCACCCTACGGATCTTTTGAAGCGTTGGAGCAGGCGGCCGAAGAAATCAAAAACCTTGACGCCGATCTGGTTGTTTTAGATTGCATCGGCTTTACCCAAGAAATGAAGAACATGTTCGTTAAAAAAACAGGAAAGCTGGTTGTGCTACCCAGAACGCTTCTGGCAAGGGTCATTTCTGAATTGACCGATGTAGAATAGGAGTTTTTCATGAACTTGGTGGAAATTTCTCGAGATATCCTCACCACATGTATGGGCGTCAAACTGGAGGAGCAGGTTTTGATTGTCACCGATGATACTCGAATAAATATTGCCCGTGCACTTTATGAAGGCGCCCGCTCGCTGGGGTGTGAAGCGATCATGACAGTCATGCAGGAGCGGACACTCAATGGTGAGGAACCCCCGAAGGTCATTGCGGAGGCAATGAAAACGGCTGACGTGGTGATTTGCCCCACAGCAAAATCGCTGACCCACACCAATGCCCGCATTAACGCCGCAAAGGCGGGCACCCGCGTCGCCACTATGCCGGGCATCACCGAAGAGATGTTCGGGCACGGCGCTATGACCGCTGATTATACTGAGGTTGCACAGCTGACCGATAAAATCACGCGGCTACTGACTAACTGTAAAACTGCCCGTATTGAGAAAGATGGCTGTGTGTTGACGCTGAATCTCGAAGGGCGCTGTGGCGTCCCCAGCCCCGGGGTTTATAAGCAAGCCGGTCAGTGCGGCAACCTGCCATCGGGAGAAGCCTATATTGCGCCACTGGAAGACGGTGTTAATGGCGAAATGATTATTGATGGGTCTATGGTGGGCATTGGCAAACTGGCGTCCCCCTTGCGCGTGGTCATTCGGGAAGGACAGCTGCAAGAAATCACAGGCGACAAAAGCGAGCTGCTACAGGTGCTGCTAGCGAATGAACGCAACGCCACTGTAGGCGAACTAGGTATCGGTACTAACCGCGCCGCTATTTTAAACGGCGTCATTCTTGAAGACGAAAAGGTATATGGCACTGTTCATATCGCTTTTGGCACCAACACGTCTTTTGGCGGCGTCAATAAGGCCGACTGCCATATGGATGGCATCATTCTCAAACCAACGCTTTATTTTGACGATCAACTGATTATTGACCGGGGCAATTTTGTTATTTAACGCCTAAGGTATAAAGGAGCGCTGAAAAATGTTTCAGGTTGGCGTAATCCGCGTTTTGACATCCGACGATCAGGATTTTGT
>JAEWNU010000049.1 GCA_023456995.1 Bacillota bacterium | reverse complement strand
TAGTAGCTTTGCTGCAACGGCTCGCGCCCATAGAAAAACCCGGTGGAATATTCGCGGTGAGATACGGTTTGCAGCTCGCGCAGCGTCCATTCCGGCGCGGGTTCGCCCTTCATCGCAGCATCGAGCGCAGCGCGGTAGGCGTTAGCCACGACCCCGACGTAATAGGGCGATTTGGCACGCCCTTCAATCTTAAAGCTGGCGATGCCTGCGTCGGCCAGTTCGCGCAGGTGCTTGATCATGCATAAATCCTTGGCATTTAGAACCGTTGAACCGTGTTCATCCTCAAACACCGGCAGGAAAATTCCCGGGCGCTTTTCCTCCATCAGGTGATAATTCCAGCGGCAGGGCTGCGAACATTCACCACGGTTGGCGTCGCGACCGGTAAGATAGTTCGAGATGACGCACCGGCCTGAGACCGACATGCACATTGCACCGTGGACGAACACCTCAAGCTCCAAATCCTCAGGCGTTTTAGAGCGGATGGTCTTAATCTCATCGAGCGTCAGCTCGCGCGCCAGTACCACCCGCTTTACGCCAATATCATATAGTGCGTTGGCGGTCAGCTCATTGACGATGCCGGTCTGGGTTGAGGCGTGAATCTCGATATTCGGCAAAAGCTTGCGTGCTGCCATCATCACGCCGAGATCGGCAATAATCAGCGCGTCGATACCGGTCTGCCCCACCTGCGCTAAAAACTCGGGCAGCGTGGCGGTTTCG
Organism: Bacillota bacterium; assembly: GCA_023456995.1. Classification (GTDB taxonomy): domain Bacteria; phylum Bacillota; class Clostridia; order Oscillospirales; family Ruminococcaceae; genus Yanshouia. The sequence goes on along the minus strand of JAEWNU010000049.1, from coordinate 5,061 downwards.
TCGCAGCGTGGCAGCGTGTTGACCGTCAGGTGCAGCTTTACGCCGCGGGCGTGGGCATAATTCGCAGCCTCGGCCAGCTGCTCCATGGTAAAATTTGAAGGTGCGGCACGCATGCCAAATTGGGTTGAACCCAGATAGACCGCATCCGCGCCGTAGCGGATAGCAGTTTGTAGGCGCTCAAAATCCCCGGCGGGACACAGCAGTTCAGGACTCTTCATCGGTTTGCTCCTTTTTTGCGCTGATGCGGATATTGAAAAAACTAGCGGGCACAGGCGATGCACAAACGCGCGCCCGGCCCGCCGTTCATTTTTAATTTACTGCACGTCGGTACCGTGCTTGGCACCACCCGCGGCCGCCGCCTTTCGGACGTTGGCATAATGCTCATCGAGCGTTTTGCTGTAATAATATTTGCCGTTGATATCGGTGACAAAGAAATAATACTGTGAATCCTCGGGTTTTATCGCCGCCTGAATGGCATCTAAGCCGGGTGAACAAATGGGACCGACCGGTAGCCCCTGGCGCACATAGGTGTTATAAGCGTCGTAAACCTCCTGCGTCGTGCGGCTCTGGTAAGGCTTGATATCCTCTTCAACATAGAAAATCGTTACGTCGGACTGCAACTTGGGCAGCCCAGCGCCGGTGTCGTCTATACGGTTGTGGAACACGGAGGAAACCATCGCCATCTCGTCAGGGTTGCCCGCTTCCTTCTGGATGACCGAAGCAAGGGTGACCACCTCGTCAAGCGTCATGCCGGCGTCCTGAATCTTGGGGTAAATATCAGGCATGATGCGGCTCTGGAAATTTTTTAGGAACTTCTTAACTACTGACTGCACATTCTCACCCACGTAGAAATCATAGGTGTCAGGGAATAGATAACCCTCCAGCCGGTAGAATCGCAGATCGTCTTGAGGCATCATATCGATGAACTCATAGGAAAGATCAGCGCTTTGGGTGTAGTCGATAAAATCCTTGGCGGAGCAAACCTTGTTTTCCTCAAGGGCGGCGGCCATATCGCGCAGCGTCATACCTTCATAGAAGGTGATGGTGACCTCTTCCTTGATGATGTCGCCCGAGCGCAGCGCTGTGATGATGCGGTCATAGCTCATGTTGGAGTTAAACACATAGCTGCCCGCCTGAAAGCCGTCATCCTTTTTGCGCAGGGCGGCATAGAGCCTAAAGGTTACCGGCTGCTCAACTACGCCCTTTTCACCTAACAGCTGGGCAATTTGATTGACAGACATGCCGTTGTCAATTGTGACCTCAATCTGCTTGTCCTCTTTGCCGAAAGCGAGCAAGTCTGTTGCGCTGGAAATGGCAAAGAAGGCTAAAAACCCTGAAACGCCAAGTACGAGCAGCACCGAAACCAGCAGCGCCATCCCGCTGGAGCGGCGGCGCCTGCCCTTAGGCTGGGGGCGGTCATCTTCAGATAAATTTTTTCTCATTGCGGGTTTTCTCCCTTCGTACATTGTAACCACCATCACACCAAAGGCATAGTATGTAATAAATCATCAATGTGAGGTGAAAGTGAAATGTGGGGTAATAATAGTTGCGGTTGCCTTTGGATCATCATCATCATCATTCTGCTGTTCTGCTGCTGTGGATGCGGTGGTGGCGGGCTAGGTGGCGTCGGTTATGGTGGATGTGGCAATGTTGCCGGTGCTAACTTTGGTAACGGATGCGGCAACAATTGCGGATGCTGCTAGTACAACAGAAACTTTTACTTAGGCGGAACGCCAGACAGAAAGCCCCTTCGGGGGCTTTCTGTTATTATGTCATAAAAAAACCGGACTATAAATAAATCGGGCTATCGTGGCTTGGCATTCTGATTTCGCACAGCAGTACCGGTGGTAAAATATTCGGTGACAATACGGTCCACCGGAACGTCATACCGGCCATGCCAAAGATGCGGCACAAGACAACATTTATATAGTATCAGCACCTTTTCGCCGGGATAATCGCGCAAAAAGCGGTCGTAGTAGCCGCCGCCGTAACCTAGGCGATAGCCGTTCCGGTCACAGGCGAGCGCCGGCACCACGCAAAGACTGTGTGAAAAATCTTTTAGCAGACGTTCAGGGTCGGGCGTGGGCTCCAGAACCCCAAAAGTGCCGGGGGTAAGCTCATCCAGGCTGCTTATCAGATAAAACTCCATCTCGCGCGTGCCCGGAACACAGCGCGGCACCGCCACATGCTTGCCGTCTGAGAGTGCCTTTGCGATGATCTCGCGGGTGTCAACCTCAATGGGCATCGAGACATAGACCAGTATCGTCTTGGCACGCCGGTAGCATATCAGCGACCGCAGCCGCACCGCAATCCGGTGGTCGGCAAGCGCCTTTCGCGCCTGGGTCATCAAATAGCGGCGCTCTTTAAAGCGGTTTCGCAAAACATTTTTATATTCCTTAATATTGACTGGTTTTTCCATCAATCTTTCAATCAAGCACCAGCGAAAGGTAAGGTGCCTTTCCCGGTGATGCATTCCTTTCTGAAAGATACCATCTGGTCATGGCAAAAGGCTCGGGTGTGCCGCCAACACCAAAATCGGCGGGAAGCCGAAGCACAATTCTTTCGCGGTCAAACCGCGCGGCAATCGCATTTAGCACCTCGGGATAAAGCGCGGTGGCTGCCCATTCCTTGATAATGACGGCGTCACCAGCAGGGTAACACAGGGCATAGCCCGCCTCGGGCGCGTCAAACACCAGCGTTTCACCGCCGAGCAGCGCGGCCTCCTTTTGCTGATAGGCGAGCGCCTCAGTGCCCCAGCGGGCGTAAAGACCGCTTTGACCAAAAAACCTGTCACGCTGCGTGAGCAATTCGGGCAGTTGAGCTGCTTTTAGTGCCGCCTGTGCACCGTTCTTTTTTGCCGTGTAAGCCACCGTTTTGCGGTAAAACTCGGTGCTAAAGCCACGCATACCGTAATATGCAAACAGCGACGGCTCGGCGGGGACAAGCAGCGACAGTGCTACCCCTTCCTGCGCCAGTCGGGTGTGCGTGGCCTTTAGCAGCGCGCCAGAAAGCCCCTGAGAGCGGTAATCGGGATGGGTTCCCACCGCGTAAATATACCGGGCATCATAATCGATATTGTTCTCGCGTATTGTAATCGGCAATAGATATAGCATTGCAACCGGCGTGCCCTCAAAAAGCGCCACCATTGTATTTTCCGGCGCAAAGCGGTTATTAAAGAACAGGCCGATATAGTCCGGCGTATCGCCAAAGACAATCTGCCAAAGCTGTTTGAGCGGCGACGCCATTGCGGCGTTGGCCTGTGTGAACGTAAATTTTTGTTCTTCCATCATTTTTCAGCAGCGGCATAGCGCTCATACATGATCACGGGGCGGTAAGACTCTTTCGCTTTTCGCAGTCCCTCTTCCCCAAGATCGTCCTCGCGGTTGACAAATTCGTACTGCCCCAGCGCATTTTTTACAAACTGCTGGTTAATCATGGTGTAGGCACCGTGGATATCTGAAAACGCCTTTTCAACGTGCACCACAAAGGTATCATCGGTGACGTCGCTGCCAAACGTAAAGGCTACAACCTTGCCGCCCACATACAGCACACCACCGGTGAGCCCCAGCTCAAAATAGTGGTTAAAAGCGCTGCGCACGGCACAAGCCTCGCGGTGCAGACTGCTGTGCTTTTCATAACAGCCGTTCTGCTTGCACCATTCGCTGTTCATCGCCTTGGCGTCGTCAATGTTCTTCTCGGTCAGCGGCTCATAGCGCCAGTCGGGATACATCGTCATGAAACGGTTGACGTGGTTGCGCTTGCCGTGTAGCTTTTTTCCGGCCAAAGTCGCCAGACTTTCTCGGCTGTAGATATAATCAAAATTATCGCGCACCGCCGTGAACTTAAAGCGTCCGGGATAGATCTGTTCAATTTTTTCGACGCCCTCGGTCGGGATGCCATACATCTCAAACGGAATGCCCAACGCGTTAGCGTCGGCCTCCATAACTTTGAGCGCTCCGGCAAAATCGCCCCGACCGGCGGGGTAGAGATAATGCATGCGCACCGCACCGCTGCGGGCAAGCATAAAATCTTCAAAGCGAGCAATGCGTACCGTGTAAGTTACGGCCCAGTTAAACAGGTTTGAAAAGGTGTATTCGCTGCCGCGCAGACCGGAGTAGTGCATAACCTCAGTCGTCCAGTCCTTGTCGGCCATCGTGATTTCTCTAAATTCCAGCATAAGGCCTCCGAATGTTTACTGTTTTGCTGCCGCGCAGGAAAGCGCCTTAAAGGCAGCGTCGGCGATAACGCCGACAGGGTAAGGATTGTGTGCCGCATCCGAACAGGGTAACACGACCCAGCCCAGCGTTTTGGCAGCGAATAGCGCTGCTTCACGGCAGGATTCTAAATAAGCCCGATTGCGCTCGTGCAGATCTTTTTTGGCCTCGTCACCGTGATAGCGCTGCGCCATCAAACGCTGAGAAACTTCGGGGTGCATATCGAGATACAGCACCAGATCTGGTTTTGGCAACGCGAGCTGCACATATTCATAGTATTCCAACCAGCGGATATAGTCCATCCACTCTTCGCGCGGCATCTTTGCCATCTGATGGCAGAGGTTTGAGGTGGTGTAGCGGTCGGCAATAATGGTCTTACCCGCCTGATAGTCGCTTTTCCATTCGCGTTGATAGCTGATATAGCGGTCAAGCGAATAAAAGCCCGAGGCGGCGTAAACGTTGACCTCATCGAGCGCGCCAACCTCGCCGCGCAGGTACATTTTAACGAGCGCCGAGGAATCGCTGTTATAATCAGGGAACGAAATGGCGCGAACCGCTTGTCCGTTTTTCTCAAGACGCTGCACGGCTTTTGCCGCCTGAGTGGCCTTTCCGCTGCCGTCGAGGCCCTCAAAAACAATCAGCCTGCCGTTCATTTTGCCTGTGCCCCTTTATAGCGTTCCCGCATTTCTTTCATTCTTCCACAGCTCATTTTACCTTCGGGGCAGTTGCCCGCCACACAGGGCGGCCCCGAACTCATAAACAGCACCGGTGCGACCTCTTTGACCAGCATCAGCATCTGGTCGGCTACCTCGCGAATCTCCCACTGGGCGCGGGTGCAGCAGCGGTG
>JAEWNU010000048.1 GCA_023456995.1 Bacillota bacterium | reverse complement strand
AATGCGTTTTCCAATCAGCTCCATGGTTTTGTAAATCTGCTCGTCCGGCTGAAAAACATGGCTCAACTTTAGCGTAATTTTGTAGTCATCATTGGCTGCCGTGGAAGAAGTAGTGGAAGCTACACTGCTGCTGCTTGCCGAGGTACCGCACCCCGCCAGCAAAGCTGCGCAAAGTCCAAATGCAACAAAACATTTGATCGATTTTGCAAATTTTTTCATGTAATCGTCCCTTTCTTAATCTGTTTTTCTGCTTTTGCAAACGGCTTTCATTAAAACATTTGCATTTCCAAGAATATACGGTACACGGCGGGCGCAAAAAAAAGCAAAACGCATTAGCGAAGCATACACACGCCCACTTTTGCATTTTGCTCGTCTCACACTCTAAAGCAAATTCCGCATAAGGTCATATTCTTTTATATTTTTCATCATAGCACAAGCCTACTTCAATGGCAATATTTTTTTGTATTTATATATGATTTTGGATCATTGCACAAAAAAAAATTGGTTATTTTTTACACCAGTTTATGTATAAATCGCGCAAACCCGCATTCCAGCAAGCTTTTTATTAAGATTATCAAGTGTGCAGAACTCGTGAAAACCACGTTCACGAGTTTCTGCATGACTTTTTAAAGAATAAAGACTTGTGAATTACTTCCAGTTTAAATTTCCAGCAGCATCCGCCCCATTTCGGCAAGCGAGTCATATATTGCGTCAGGCTGTACCTTGCTGGTAGCAACATCATCTAATTTTGTCTCGCCGGTTAGCACTAAAAAGCCCTTAGCGCCATTATTCACGCCTGTGGCTACATCTGTGTATATCCGGTCGCCCACAAAAGTAATGCGCTCGCGTTTTTCACCGGTTTTATCCAATACCATGTCAACGGTTTCGCCAAACGGTTTGCCCAAATATTTTGGCTGCTTGCCCGTGGAAAGTGAAATCGCCGCACAAAAAGCGCCACAATCCGGAATGAATCCGCCCTCTACAGGGCAGTTGATGTCCAAATGAGTAGCAAGAAAAATAGCCCCATTTCGAATATAGGTACAGGCACGCTCTAATTTCTCATAAGTGAGGGTTGTATCAAACGCCACAACTACAATATCCGGCATCTCGTTTGTAAGTCTAATCCCGTTATCACTAAAGCTTTTTACCAATGGATCGGTGCCCACAAGATAAACTGTTTTATCAGGATAATGGGTGTTAATATAACGGATCGTCACATCACCCGACGTCATAATTTGATCGCGCGTGATTTGACAATTCATTTTGGCCAGCTTTTCAATATAAATCTCAGGAGATTTTGAAGAATTGTTTGTAAAGAAAATATAGTCCTTCCCGGTCCTTTTTACTGCGTCAAGAAAATCCAGCGAACCCTCTAAAATACGGTCGCCAAGATAGAATGTGCCGTCCATATCCAGCACAAATAGCCGCGTTTCTTTTAAAAGCTGATGTTGTTTGTCCAATTGTTGTTCCTCCCTGCGGGCAAGGCCCAATCATAACTTTGACCACAAGCGAGCACAACACCATCATTCAATGTTGAAGCGTACTTGTCTGTCGTTTTTGATGTCTCAAGTCTACTTGCTTAAAAAAGCAGGCCAAACACACCGGAAATAATCCCGTTGATGCTTGCCCTGCTCTTACTCTACGGCTTTAAATATATTGGAGCAAACTACCGCCTGCCCATTATTTGTTTATGCTAGCATATGGATTTTGAATTGTCAAATATGATTTATGGAATATTTTTATGAGTACCAAAAGAATATTGGTCAACTATCGGCTTTTTCTTAAAACCATCATTAAGGGGTAACAATAAATGATGATTTTTATTTGGAATGAAGTGTTGATTTTTGATTCAATACGTGTTAGAGTATTTAAAGCTTATCCGCTTAAATTCCTATGCGACATGGTGTTTTGTTATAGGTGTTTTTACTTAAATAAGATAAACCCAGAGAAGAGAGCATGGGTTAAGCGACAATACAAAGTCGTTTAATCGTGTTACTCTTTTTTATTTTATCTTTCTGCCTCTTCACAGACACAACTATTTAATTTCATAAGCGTCGATACCGTCGTTTATTAACAAGGGGGCTATGGGGTTTGGACCAGTTTTTTTATGATACCGTTGCTGCCAACCCGGTCATTGCAGCCATTAAAGACCCCGAGGGGTTAGAGCAGTGCTTAGCTGAGGAAGACATTCATGTCGTGCTAATTTTGTTTGGTGATATTTGTAACATTACTGAAATTACCGAGCGAGTCAAAGCGGCCGGCAAAATTGCGTTGGTGCATGTGGACCTCATCACAGGGCTAGCCAATAAGGAAGTAGCTGTTGACTTTATCCACCGCAACACTCCAGCAGACGGCATCATATCTACTCGTCAAAGCTTCATCCGTCGTGCGCGTGATTTGCATATGTACACAATATTACGCGTTTTCGTTATAGATTCGATCGCCCTTTCAAGTCTTGAAAAGCTCGATTCTGTTCGACCCGATTTTATTGAGATTCTGCCAGGGGTTATGCCCAAAACCATTCGTAAGGTCTGTGCTATCACCTCGATTCCAGTTTTGGCTGGCGGGCTTATTGCGGATAAAGAAGACGTCATGAATGCTCTTGAGGCAGGTGCTACCGCCATCTCTACAACAAACCGGCAGGTTTGGCAAATGTAAAAATACCACAATTACATATTTTTAGTTCTGACTCTCATTCAGAGTATGAGAAAGCTGTGAGTCAGGCAGTCCTGTTTTAAGTCGGGGCTGCCTGACTTTTTATATTACAATACAGTTTTAAAACCGATCTTGAAACTACTGCAAGGAGTGACAGTTTGTGTATGATATCGTAATTATTGGTGCCGGCGTCACCGGCTGCGCCATCGCTCGTGAGCTTTCTCGTTACAACGCTCACATTTGTGTTGTCGAAAAGTGTGAGGATGTTTGCTGCGGCACATCTAAGGCGAACAGTGCCATAGTTCATGCCGGCTACGACGCTGCATCCGGCAGCCTCATGGCAAAACTCAACGTTAAGGGTAACCGGCTTATGGGTGCGCTCAGTGAAGAATTAGATTTTCCTTTCCGCCGCAATGGCTCACTGGTCGTTTGTATGAGCGAAGAGAATATTCCTAGCCTCAATGAACTCTATCAGAATGGTTTGGCCAACGGCGTGGAACAGCTTCGCATTATCGGCAAAGAAGAATTGAAGTCGCTTGAGCCTAACATTAGCCCCAACGCAGTTGCTGCACTTTACGCACCAACCGGAGGCATTGTTTGTCCATTTGGGCTAACAATTGCACTGGCTGAAAATGCGTACACAAACGGCGTTGAATTTAAATTCAACACTGAGGTATCGGGGTTAGAGCCCGCTGGAAACGGTTGGCGCATTGAGACTAACCACGGCACAATCGCAACCAAATATGTGGTCAACGCGGCTGGAGTCTATTCAGACGTCTTGCACAACATGGTTTCTGCCAACAAAATTCACATAACGCCACGCCGCGGCGATTACTGTCTGCTCGATAAATCCACCGGAGGGTTTGTCGATAAGACCATTTTTCAGCTCCCTGACAAATACGGAAAAGGTGTTCTGGTCAGCCCCACCATTCATGGTAACACGATCGTAGGGCCAACCGCCATCGATATTGATGACCGCGAGGGTACAAACACCACCGCTGAAGGAATCAATGAGCTTATTAGCAAAGCCAACATCACTGTAAACAACTTACCCATTCGTCAGGTTATCACCAGCTTTGCCGGCCTGCGTGCTCACGAAGACGGCCATGAGTTTGTTATCGGTGAGGTGGACGATGCACCTGGTTTTATCGACTGCGCCGGAATAGAATCGCCCGGCCTCTCCTCCGCTCCCGCCATCGGTATTATGGTAAGCGATTTGCTACGTGACAAGCTTCAGCTTAAATCCAACTCGAATTTTAATGGCAAACGCAAGGGAATTCTAAATCCCAACGCCCTTTCAAAGGAAGAACACATGAAACTCATCAGGGAAAATCCCGCCTACGGCAATATTATTTGTCGTTGCGAGAACGTGACCGAAGGTGAGATTCTAGATGCGATCCATCGGCCGCTCGGCGCAAAGAGTCTTGATGGTGTTAAGCGTCGTACCCGCGCCGGAATGGGACGTTGTCAGGCTGGCTTTTGCAGCCCTCGTACCCTCGAAATCCTGTCCCGTGAACTTAATGTTCCGCAGAGTGACGTAACCAAATGCGGAGGTGCTTCTAAACTTTTAGTCGGCACCAGCAAAGACAGGGTTTAAGGAGGATAACTATGAAAAACTACGACATTGTTATTATTGGCGGAGGTCCCGCCGGTCTCGCAGCCGCCGTTTCCGCATACGATTCGGGCGCACGCAGCATTCTCGTATTGGAGCGTGACAACCAGCTCGGCGGTATCTTAAACCAATGTATCCACAACGGTTTTGGGCTGCACACATTTAAAGAAGAACTTACAGGCCCCGAATACGCAAGCCGTTTTATTAAACAGGTTCTTGATCGAAAAATCGAGTATAAGCTTGCAACAATGGTCATGGATATTAGCAATGAAAAGGTTATAACAGCAATGAATCGCGAAGACGGCCTTTTTGAGATTCAAGCCAAGGCCATCATTCTTGCAATGGGATGCCGTGAGCGCAGCCGAGGTGCGCTGAACATTCCTGGCTATCGCCCCGCAGGTGTCTATTCTGCCGGTACCGCCCAACGCTTAGTTAACATGGAAGGTTTTTTGCCCGGCAGACGTGTCGTCATACTTGGTTCGGGCGACATTGGCCTCATTATGGCGCGCCGCATGACACTAGAAGGTGCAAAAGTTCTTGTTGTGGCTGAGCTTATGCCCTACTCAGGCGGCCTCAAGCGTAACATTGTTCAATGCCTTAACGACTTTGACATTCCCCTAAAGCTCAGCCATACCGTAGTTAACATCGAAGGCAAAGAACGTGTCACAGGCATCACTCTTGCGGAGGTAGGCAGTGACAATAAGCCCATACCAGGGACTGAAGAACACTATGACTGCGACACCCTACTGCTCTCCTGCGGCCTAATTCCTGAAAATGAGCTATCCCGCGGTATGGGCGTTTCTTTAAACCCAGTCACAAACGGCCCCACAGTCAACGAAAGTCTTGAGACAAACATCCCGGGTGTGTTTGCAGCCGGAAACGTACTTCATGTGCATGATTTGGTCGATTTCGTGTCGGAGGAAGCGGAGTCTGCCGGACGCAATGCCTGGGCATATGTGAGTGCCGGAGAAGTGAACGCAGAGCGCCATGATGTACCAATACTTTGTAAAGGTGGCCCTCGCTATACTGTTCCTGCTACCATTGACCCCGCGCACATGCCCGAACAAATAACGGTTCGTTTTCGTGTGGGCAATGTCATTAAAAACCACTTTGTTAATGTGTATTTTGACGATATTCAAGTGCATCACCGAAAGCGCTCTATAATGGCACCCGGCGAGATGGAAGAATTGCACTTGACTAATAAGATGTTTAATGACCATCCGAATGTCACCAAAATTACCATTTGTGTTGAGGAGGCATAATGTATGAAATCACAAAATCTAACTTGCATCGGCTGTCCCCTTGGTTGTTCTCTGCAGGTCACACTGGATGACACTGGCGCTGTTGCCAAAGTTCAGGGCCACACCTGCCCGCGCGGTGACTTATACGCCCGCAAAGAGATTACCAACCCTACTCGTATTGTAACCAGTACAGTACGCGTTACAGGCAGTAAGGACTGTGCCGTGACCGTTTCTGTCAAAACAGAATCGGATATCTCAAAAACCAAGATTTTTGATTGCATTAAAGAGATAAAAAATATCACCGTTTGTGCGCCTGTAAAAATTGGCGATGTAGTCAAAGCTAATGTCGCCGGAACCGGTGTAAACATTATTGCCACTAAAAATGTTGTTTAAAATTTATATCTTACCAGTCGCCTTTACCATGTAATACTAAAGTGTAAAAGAGTTAATAAAGAGCTTGCATCTATTGCAGGCTCTTTTTTGTATAGTAAGTCCCCTCTTTCTTATTATGATATACACATTTCATAATTTATATTGTCTCCAAGGAAATAGGGGTTTATATAGACATGAAAAACTGTGATAAGGGTATTGCTTGTCACAGTTTTTGCTTTGTTTGATATATGTATATCATCTGTCTTTGAGAAGGATTCGTTCTACCCTTCATGTACTAAGCATTAATCGCTATTTAAATTGAGCTTCTATAAGTAGATATTATCAATAATGAGCATCCTCACAATTATTTCAGATGCTAATGTCTACTAAATAATACAGCTCGTGCGACTCATTAACACAGATTTAGCCTCTTTCTCGATGTAAGGTTTATCGATACCAAAAGCGCGTCCAATGGTAACATCCCGACTTTTAGAGCCAGATGCCGGAAAAGGGACTAGGAGTAAGAGCACTGGAACTTTTTTGCACAATCCGACGTAAGATAAAGAGACCACGATATGAGGAGGTATCATCGAATGGCGATGAATATGGATCAGATGCAGATAATGATGGCCAAGATGCATCAGCAAAATGCTATGTACGATACGCAGCTTGCCCAGCATTTTCAGGAGATCAGCAACCTTTTTTCGAACATGGCTCAGGGTGAGTATCAAATGTTCCAAATGCATCTAAATCGTGCACAGGGTACGTCGATGCAGATGCCAAACGCCACCCCGTAACTTTTTAATGGAATTGATATGATTAATAGCCCAGAGTACATATAAGTCGGTTGCTGGGATCTTTCGTCAGCATAAAATAACCCCGCGGAGAGCTCTCCACGGGGTTATTTTATGCTGGGCGGATATATTCTCTTTTTATGAAGAACGCCATTGAACATGTAGATTACGTTATCCTAGCGCTCTGATAACTTAAGAATAC
>JAEWNU010000047.1 GCA_023456995.1 Bacillota bacterium | reverse complement strand
GCCAGATACTGCTCGACGAGAGGACAGATTTTATCTGCTTGCATAGTCACACTCCTTGTAATGGAAGTATTGACTGGGCGACGCAGAAGAAAACGATTAAATAAAAATGAGAAATTCTATTTTTTATAAATAGTCCAGATAAAGCAATATCGTATACAAGTATTTTGACCATTGAAGACACATTCTTCCTAATGTATGTTAAACTTACAATGGGGGAACCCTTTGTGCATTTATTGCCTGATTGAATTAATCGAGCGATATGCCTTAGGGGGAGGACACAATGAGCGCAGAATTAAAAGGAAGAAATGTTTATGCGGTAGGAAAGAGAAACTAATCCACATACTAAACACCGTAGCATACAGCTCTTAAAAGGTGCTCTAAAAACTACTACTTTATAATAAGAGAGGAAACATAATGAGAAAATTTAAAGCGGTTTTGATGCGCGGCGGCGTATGCCGAGGACTCATTTTTAAACAGGAAGATCTACCCGCTGACCACGCAGAGTGGGATAGTATTTTTTTGCAGGCACTCGGCGGACCCGATGCTAAGCAAATAGATGGTGTTGGTGGAGGCGTTTCATCTAACAGTAAGGCAGTTGTGGTTTCAAAATCAAATCGCGCCGATGTTGATATTGAATATACTTCGGTACAAATCGTTGTTGGTAGTACAACGGTGGACTATTCTGCAAATTGTGGCAATATGTCCGCAGCGGTTGGACCGTTTGCAATTGAGGAGGGCCTGGTTAGCGCAACACACCCCATAACTGAGATTCGTATGCTAAATCTCAATACAAATAAGATTGTCGTCAACTGTGTGCCTACGGAAAATGGTATTCTTTCTCAGGATGGCGATTTCTGTCTAGATGGTATTGATGGAACCGCCCCACGAATAGAACTTAGGTTTCTTAATCCGGCAGGCGCAAAAACAGGCAGGTTGTTGCCGACCGGTCATTGGGTTGACAGGTTGCATGTTGAGGGCTTTGCTGATATTGATGCAACGATACTTGATGTTTCAAATCCTATGGTTCTTGTGCGAGCTGAAGATGTTGGCCTTATAGGAACAGAGTTGCCCGCTGAATTAGAGTCGAACGAAGCAGTGATGACTTATCTGGAAGCGATCCGATGTACTGCAGCTATGAAAATTGGATTTGGCAAAACAATGAAGGACACACGGGACAACTTTTCGGGCGTGCCAAAAATTGCCATATTTACCGCACCGCAGCCTTATATTGACTTGACAGGTCGCAAACTTAATGCAAGTGATATGGACATCTGCATACGGGTACTGTCGGTTCGACAACCACACAAAGCGAGTCCTTTTACCTCGGCAAACGCCATCGCAGTAGCAACAGTTTTGTCGGACACATTGCCTGGTGCTGCCCTAAACCTCGTGGGAAGGACATTGGTGCGTATAGGGCATCCAAGTGGCGTAATGCATATACCGCTGTGCATTACGAATGGCAATATCGATTATGTTTCAATAGAAAGCACTGCTCGGCGTATTATGGAAGGCTTCATAAGAATTCGCGTGTAAATACTTAACATCAAAAAAGAAAGACCCTTACAATGAGTCATTTGTAAAACAGCCAGAATCAAAGGTAATAACACTATGGACTACGCCTATGGATATTGTAGGATGCCATGTGCGTTTTGTTTTCAATACAGGGCAGCCGGTAAAAGTAGATGCCATAATCGATATGATCTACGCTGATGGTTAAAAATATTTCGGTTTTAAAAAGAATATGTGCAACAAGTTTCGAGCTTTTAAAATCCAAGGTTTCAACCATAGAAACCTTGGATTTTTATTCGCTAAATCAACGGAAATGAGGGTGAAAGCGGCCAAGTATTATGCGCAAAAAGGTTTGCAGTCTCTGGAAAATGAAGTTATCCAGCAATTAGGTGCCCTCAACAGCAGTCTCCAAATGCTTTATAATAACCAGTGTGCTTACCTATAATTTGATTATATTGAAAAACATGGTTAATTTTGGTATAGTTAATTATCGGTAGTCTATGCGCCTGTCTAATTGTGCATGTGCTGTACAGGAATTCCTATGTTTTCACATGTACAGATTTTAGCAATCCACGAAGTTGGCCTAATCACAGTCATGGCATTTATCCTAATAACAATTGTCAAGAAAGTTTTGATATTTTCTTTTTAAAAATGGGTATAGCAAGTAAGCCTGTTTCCAGACCTGAAAAACTCTCATTTCTCTGTACAGTGCTTATCGATATATGTCCAGTACTCTGCGTAGTAGATATGAAAATTTATTGAGCCCAGCAATCTTAGCAACTTTTAACGGCTTGCCCCCAGCTTCTTTCTTTAATATGAAATCTTAGATATTGCGACCTCTCTTAATAATGTTTTTACATTGATTTCCTACAAACAAAGTTATAAAATATTTTTGGAGGTGTAAAGTGTATGAAAATTTGTAGTTTTTTAATGCGTTTAATCGGCCCGTTGACCTTATCTCTGCTAATGGCGACATCTGTTACACTGGCAACTGAGGAAAATGATATGCAGGAGGTACAGCGGGATATACAGCAAGCCATCGTGCTGTCGCAGCAGTTACAGCAAAATCTTAATTCACCGAATCAGGATTTGGGTACCACTTTTGATCTTTTTAATCAGCTGAAACCAATCGACACTGCGCCGATTGATGCACTGCTCGCCTCTGAATCGGGAAGTTCAGCGCCTATGACTGGTACAATGGTAAATAACAGCCAACAAGCAGTTGGCACGATGAATAATATTGATTCAAGCTCTGAGTCACTGGCACTGATGTTTGCTAGGTTGAATCTGCAACAATCCCAACAGGCTCATAATGCGGCTATGGACGGCATCAATCAAATAAAAGATATGCAGGAGAAACAAAAAGAGGCTGCGACTTATATTGGAAAGGCGCGCTCGCTGCAAAATGAAGCTAAGATACAAAATAAAAGTACAACCATGCCAGAAGACATGGTAACCTACTTTAAAGCCCATGATCTGCATTATGACACAAGTGGTAACGACTATACGCACACATTTGAACAGTGGGAAGTTGCGATTCAAAGTCTAAGTCAATACCAGGAAATGTTGGGCATGAAGACACAGCAACTGATGATTGTTATTCAGGATTATATGGGTCAGTATAATGCCTATATGCAGGGTGCCAATACCGCGATACAGCGTGGAAACGAGACGTTACGAAATCTTGCACGCGGTCAAAGCTTATTTTCTGCTGAGGGCGGCAAGGTTGATGTGGCGCCTATTGCCACCAGTGTCATTGTCGGAATCATTATAGGCATGCTGACGATGTGGGCAATTGTGCGCAAAAAAATAAAAAAACAAATGTAAGGCGGTTACATATGTTGGGGTTTCGGCTGATAGTTTCTTTGGCAGCAGTGTGTTATGG
>JAEWNU010000046.1 GCA_023456995.1 Bacillota bacterium | reverse complement strand
TTCCCGGTGTCGGTGAAATTATAGGTGGAAGTCAGCGCGAAGAGCGTTTGGATGTTTTGCTTGCCCGCATGGCTGAGTGCGGACTTTCTGCTGAGGATTATGAATGGTACCTTGACCTGCGGCGTTTTGGTTCGAACAGGCATGCTGGTTTTGGTCTAGGATTTGAGCGCTTGATTATGTATATCACAGCCATCGGCAACATCCGAGACGTGTTGCCGTTCCCGAGAACGCCGGGCAGTGCGGAGTTTTAGCTTGGACCAGGCGGGAAAAGTGGCCGAACTACCCCCTCGGCAATGCTCCCGTTTGATTTAAAATTAGCATCTTGAAAATAAATGCACATATTATTTGTTGCTAACAAGGAGGAAAATGTAATGAAGGCTTACCAGCAGATGAACAGGGAAGAGCTTCTTGCCGAAAAGGCACAAATGGAGGCGGCGCTGGCCGACTACAAGGCGAAGGGACTAAAGCTAAATATGGCGCGCGGAAAGCCGGGTGCAGACCAGCTTGATCTGAGCATGACGATGCTGGATGTTCTTAATTCCAAGAGCAACTGCAAGACCGAGAGCGGAGTCGATTGTCGAAATTACGGTGAGCTTTCGGGCATAGACGAAGCTAAAAAGCTTTTTGGTGCTTTTATGGGTGTTTCGCCAGAAGAAACAATCGTTGTTGGATCTTCGTCGTTGACCTTTATGTATGACTGCATGGCGCGTGCGGTTCTCAAGGGCACGGTTGATTCCGATAAACCGTGGTGCAAATATGACAAGGTCAAATTCCTTTGCCCTGTGCCGGGTTATGACCGCCATTTCACCATCTGTGAATTTCTCGGAATCGAAATGATTAACATTCCGCTCACGGAGTGGGGCCCCGACATGGATCTGGTCGATAAGCTCATCGCTGAGGATGACAGCATCAAGGGCATGTGGTGTGTGCCGAAATACACCAACCCGCTTGGCGGCACCTATTCCGACGAGGCGGTCAAGCGCATTGCTGCGATGAAGCCCAAGGCTAAGGATTTCAGAATTTTCTGGGATAATGCCTACGCGATGCATTATGTCTATGAAGACACCAAGCTGCTTAACATTCTTGAGGAATGCAAAAAAGCTGGCAATCCCAACATGGTTTATGTGTTTGGTTCTACGTCTAAAATCACCCTGCCGGGTGCGGGCGTAGCGTTTATGGGCGCTTCCAAGGAGAATATCGACTTTACTTTAAAACAGCTCAACGCACAGGCCATCAGCTGGGATAAGATGAATATGCTGCGCCATGTCCGATTCTTTAAGGATATCGACGGCATCCGCGCCATAATGGATAAGCACGCTGCTATTCTGCGTCCGAAGTTTGACGCGGTGCTCAATGCGTTGCAGACCGAGCTGGGCGAGCGGAGCGTTGGCGAGTGGGTCAAACCGGCAGGTGGTTATTTTGTCACCTATATGGCGCCCAAGGGCTGTGCTAAGCGCATTGTCGCGCTGTGCAAGGATACCGGCGTGGTCCTGACCGATGCAGGCGCCACACACCCCTATGGCAAGGATCGCGACGACAGCTACATCCGCATTGCACCCAGCTTCCCGACCCCCGCGGAACTGTCGCTCGCGATGGAGATTTTCTGTGCCAGCGCGCGCTTGGCGACTGCCGAAAAGCTGCTTGGCTAAAATACAATTCTCTTTTATTACCCTCGCTGCCAAAAGCGAGGGTAATGTTTTTAATGAAGCACTGTTCCACTTCGATTACAGCTTTTGCGGAGGTTAATTTGGATGGATATAAAAACGATGACGCTTAGCGAATTTACTCAAAAAACAGCAAGCAAAGAGTCGGTGCCCGGTGGCGGAAGCGCTGCAGCGCTGGTGGGTGCAACAGCGGCGGCGCTTTCGGGCATGGTCGCCTCGCTAACAATTGATAAAAAGGGCTACGAACAGCACCGCCCCGAGATGCTCAATCTCTTAGAAAAAGCGGAGGGGCTTCGTGCGCGATTGCTTGATGATATTGAGCGTGATTGCACTTCGTTTGATGCCTATATCGCGGCACTAACGCTGCCCAGGGAAACTGAGGAGCAGAGGGAATTACGCAGCGCCGCACTACAACAGGCGTTAAAAGTCGCCTCTGCCGTGCCGCTGGAGGTGGCGCAGACCGCGCTGGAGATTATGCCGCTGGCAAAGCTTGCGGTACAGTACGGTAACACGAATGCTGTATCCGACGGCATTATATCGGCTATGATGGCCCGCACAGCAGTTTTGGCGGCACTTTGCAACGTCAAAATCAATCTGGGCTCCATCAAAGATGCCGACTATGTCGCCAAAACGGCGCATCAGGTTCAAAGGCTTGAGCAGGCTGCTATCCAGATGGAAAAGGATATTTTGGCTGCTGCTCCATTATAAACGTGACGAAAGCTGAATATACAATAAGTATAAAATACGGAAGTATCTTGATTTATAACGTTAAGTTGTTCAAATATGTGATAAAGCGTAACCATCTGATGTCGAAATAATAGGTAAATCCCTGCATCAACTTTTGTTGGTGCAGGGATTCTTCTTTTTATAAAAATAAAGCAACTGGACTTGTGGTACTTAAATTTAACAAAAAAACATTTTGAGATAATGTAAAATATACTTACAGATCAACTCAGGGCAGGGGAGCGTCAGTACTTATAATCTGGAACATCTACCTTGTCAACTTCTTGAAACGGTGCGAGTGTAGAAATCATTTTGACGGATGAAGTGGAATTGTTGATGCAATAATGAACCTCGCCTGGCTCGATGTGTATAAAATCGCCCTGCTTGAGTTTGTTGATTTTGCCGTCGACTACAATATCAATTTCTCCTTCTAAAATGAAGAAGTTTTCCTCCATGATATTGTGATAATGTGCGGTGAAGTCCTCGCCGGATAAAAATTGTACCACCGCAAAATTCATTCGAGGACCCTTCATTAAGTATTTTGGCCCGCTGTTGCCGAAACGGTATTCGCGCTCATTTTCGTTTAGTATGTACATGTAGCACACCCTCCTTGATCGTGATTAGTATAATAAAATTGCGTGGATTCGCGGCGAGGCTGCCAAATGATGTACGCGACTCAAAAGGGGACAAGCATCGCATTGGTACATGGCCTTGCCAGACATTTTCAAACTATAGTCCCGGGGCAATCCACATATTCTTTGTCAGTTTTCTGTCGCAAAGCGCGAGTTGCGCTTTGTAGACTTGCTGCCATTGCTGATAATTCTCGCAGTATATCTTGTGATTTTCCATGTTAGGTGTGTAGGTTTTATCCCACTTGACCAGGTCGCGTGCCGCCTGAGAAATATCGCTAAAAATACCCACGCCATATCCGGCAAGTATGGCCGCGCCGAGTGCGGTTGCTTCTTTTACGACGGGTACCCTTACGGGCAACCCCAGAGCATCGGAAAGAATTTGGCACCACAGCGGGCTTTTGGAGGCACCTCCTGCGAAGACGATTTCGTTTGGTGCTTTGCCGGTTGCCTCGCGTACCAGATCTAAATGCCCTTTGGTGACCAGCGCGGTGTTTTCAAGTATGGCACGATAAAACGTATAACGGTTAAAGTGCTGCGGATCCAAATCAAAGTTTGTAAACGTAGGTGCGGCATGTTTCCAGCTGATATAATTCATAACGTCCGAAAAAGCGCACATTATGCCGTAACAACCAGCGGGAATCTTTTCCGCTTCTTTGTCCATGAGGTAGTAAGGATCCTTGCCCGTCTTTTCGCCTTCTTGCTGTTCAAGCTGGCAGAATCCGTCCCTGAACCAGCGCATGAGCAGTCCGGGTTTAAAGGCCAGCGCTTCGTATTGCCATACGCCTGGAACGGCGTGGCAATTGACACGCACGCGACAGTCGGGG
>JAEWNU010000045.1 GCA_023456995.1 Bacillota bacterium | reverse complement strand
GTATCTACGCTAAGCGGCGCAATGATGAAGGAAGTATTTGTCTTTATCGCAACAGATATCGTGGCCTGTGTGTCCTTTATCTTCATCTGCTATCCGCTGATGCTTAAATTTATGGCGAAAGTCAGCCCCATCAAATTTGTGCGGAACATCGCACCCGCTATGCTGGTTGCCGCCTCTACATCTTCCTCTGCTGCAACACTGCCTGTCTCCATTAAATGCGCAGAGGAAAAGCTGGGCGTTCCCGAGTATATCTATGGCTTCTGTCTCCCGCTGGGCAACACCTGCAACATGAATGGAATGGCGATTGCAATAGGCTGTATTTCGGTCTTTGCAAGCAATCTCTACGGGCTTAAAATCACGCCAGCGCTTTTGTTCCAGTTTGTGTTTTTAGGGCTGATTCTTTCGATAGGCGCAGCCGGTGTAAAGGGTGCCGGGGTCGTCATGTCAACAGTACTTTTACAAACACTCGGCCTGCCGCTCACCCTCATCCCGATTCTTGCCGCAATTTGGCCTGTTATAGACCCGGGCCATACGACCGCTAATAATGTCGGAGACCTTGCCTGCACAACCGTGGTGGCCGCCAGACTTAATAAGCTTGACCGAGAAAAGTTCAACGGTAATATTAATTTAGAGCAGCACTGAACCTGCATCACCAAGGCAGCGCTGTCAGGAGGATACTTTAATGAATATTGGATGCCATATATACAAAGATTTTGAGCGGCCGGATAAAAAGCTGATTGAAGCGTTCTCAAAGCATGCAGTCGCGAATATCGACGATTGCATGGGAAGGATTGCTGCGGTTTCGTGGGACATTAAAAGGATCGGAAACAATTCCGGGGTATTAGCTGGGCCTGCCTTTACGGTGAAGGTTCCTGAGGGCGATAATTTGATGTTCCACAAGGCCCTTGACCTGGCACAACCCGGCGATATTATCATGATAGATGCCGGAGGCTCTCCGGAGCGCTCAATTCTCGGCGAAATTATGGCCAACTACCTCAGACTGCGCAAGATTGCGGGTATTGTGGTTGATGGCAGCATTAGAGACGCCGAAGAAATTGGTAAAATGGCGGATTTCTTCGTTTACGCTAAGGGCATTACGCCAAACGGGCCTTACAAAAATGGCCCCGGCGAAATCCGTGGCATTGTCACTGTCGGCCAGCGGGTAGTTCACCCCGGAGATATAGTCGTAGGAGACGGAGACGGTGTGATTGTCATTCCGCTGTCTCAGGCACAGCAAATACTTGAAAAAGTCAATGCATTAAAAGCCACTGAACAGACTATTTTAGATACCATGGAAAGAGATCTTACTTATGTTCGACCCTGGGTAGATCAGAAGCTTGCGGCGCTTGGTTGCACAGAGGATTAGGCATTTTTGATACTAAAAGCCTAAGCTGCTTTGCGTGACCTGCTGCCTGGCAGCCGAAAAACGCAGACGATAAATCTTATCCGATAACTTAATTCCCCTTCGAATTCAATAGCCCCTATATGCAAAAAGCCTCTCCGATCTGTTCGGAGAGGCTTTTTGCACTGAGTCGCTACTTTAGTTCAGTTTTTGTTTACATCACCTTGTCAAGGTCGCGCCGCAGACGCTTAATGATGCGTTTTTCCAGCCGGGAGATATACGATTGACTGATGCCTATCATATCGGCCACCTGCTTTTGGGTGCGTTCTTTTCCGTCTAAAAAGCCGAAGCGCAGCTGCATAATAAGGCGTTCCCGCTCACAGAGCTTGTTGATGGCGTCTGCCAACATGCTTTTTTCTGCGTCCTGCTCAATCGGGCGGTTGATGGAATCGGGCTCGGTGCCTAAAACGTCTGAGAGCAACAGTTCGTTGCCATCCCAGTCGATGTTCAAAGGCTCGTCGATTGAGACCTCGTTTTTTAAAGGCTGACACTTGCGCAGATACATGAGAATTTCGTTTTCGATGCAGCGCGAGGCGTAGGTAGCCAGCTTAATGCCCCTGCTCGGGCAAAAGGTGTTCACGGCCTTAATCAGCCCGATGGTGCCGATGGAAATGAGATCCTCCACCCCGAGGCCGGAGCTTTCGAACTTGCGCGCAATATACACCACCAACCTAAGGTTATGCACAATAAGCTGCTGACGCGCCTCATGGTCCTTCTGCTCAAGGCGGATAAAGATGACGCGCTCCTCCTCGCGCGAAAGCGGTGCGGGCAGCGTTTCGGGGCCGTGTATGTAGTGTACCGCTTCGGTGAACCCTAAGCGCAGCAATATCAGATAAAGCTGCAGCCGCAACGCCCCGCAAAGTGTCCCCACTGATTTTTTCATGATGTTTACGCCCCCACTTTCTGTACTTTATAGCTTACGCTAAAATAAAATTTTGTACCAGCATCTGCGGATTGCAAACGGCGCGGTTATCGTCCGACCCAAGCGGTTTATCCAGGACGGCGATATAGCAGTCGCCTACTTTTTTGGCGCTCTCCCCCTGTAGGCGCACCAGCAAGGTATCCGGGATAAATGCGGGCAGCAGCCCGATGGAGTTGAGCGTTTTATAAGGCACTAGGCGAAGCCCCTGCGTACGCGTTTCTGCAAGATTGAAGTTTTTTAGCTCCGACGGCATCGCGCTACCCAGCGCCCGCTCTTCGCAGACGATAACCGGGCAGTGTGAAAATGGCTCGGTTAGGTTGCTTCCAGTATCAACAAGCGCGGGGAAGACGCTCACCGCCCCTGCGTGCAGCACGGTAATTTCGCACAGCGTTCCCTTGGGGGCGCTGCGCGCCAGTAGTCCAGCAAGGCCACCTGCAATAAAATAAGCCGCGATGCAACATCCGATGAGCGCCGCCGCGCCTATATCAAAGTATACCGCCCCTTTAGAAACCAGCATCCCCCGCGGGCGCATAGTCACTGATAATAACAGCAACAGCCCGGAGGTGAGCAGGCTGACGGTGAAAAGGCAAAATACCGACATCATAACGCGTTTTAAGCCTTTGCACCCAAAGGCGGCAACCGACATAACAATAGTAAGAACCAGCTTATAAAGCAGCAGCACGACGCGATTATAAACCGGCACAAAGATAATCAGCGCACCCAAAGCGCCGAGAACAGCTGCCAGACACAGCCGCCAAAACACCGGCTGACGGCGGATGAATAGTGCCGTAATCCGCAGCAATATAAAGTCGACCATAAAATTAATGACAAGCAAAATATCGACATAGACAACTGTAGGCAAGGCTCTCCCCCCTTGTACACATGAGTATACCGCGCCAAGGGTTCAATAATTGTCAAAACCGCAGAGGTTGTACGCCGAGGCATTTGTCCATAAAATTGGATTAGAATGCGGTTTTTAGGGGCCAAGCCAGAATTTGTCTAAAAATTTTTAATGCGCTTGGCGTATAAAATTTTTTTCGCTGCCAGTGGGTTCAGCCCGGTTCTGAAACCTTTTTTACTGCTTTGGCATAGGATGAAGCAAACCTTTTTTGGGAGTTGATAGAATATGCCTTGCAGATGTAACAGCGCCTCTGTCGCATCCGCTTCTGAAACAAGCACCGTCGCCGACACGAATAACAATACAAATGCCTTTGACGGACGCAGATGCGGGGACACAAACCAACGCGCCTCCATGGACAATAACAACTGGGGCCACGGTCGTGGTCGAGGCTCCAACAATGCCGTTGCAGGCGTCAGCACAAACAACTGTGGCTGCAACTGCCGCCCAAACTGCAACAACGCCGTTGCAGGCGCCAGCACGAATAACTGTGGCCACAATCATGGCCGGGGAAACAACAACGCCGTCGCAGGTGTCAGCACGTCCAATAACAACTGCACGCGCTCCCCGTTCTGGCCGGTTTTCGCAGAGATTCCCGACAACAGCTCGAACCACAACCATAGACACCACAGCCGCTGCCGAAACGACTGGCAAGACAACTGCTGCTGTTAGCCTATGGCAGTCAATACCTAGCCTACACCCCCTCTTTTGTCATCCCGCAGAGAATGCGCCCTCTTAAACTCAACGCCGGTATACGTCGGATGAGTCGAGGCTTGGCATCCGCTGCGGGATTGCTATATCCGCAAGAAGCGCGTACCGCCCTCGAGGCGTTTTGCGTTGTTTTTTGCTTTTATGCGCGGTATAATCAAAATAAAGATAAAACTAAGAAAGTCGAGGGATTGCTATGCTGCGCTCGGTTCGCCTTCGTTCATTCGTACTGGCCGCACTGCTGATTCTGTTCTGCGCCTGCCAAAAGCCCGGAACATCCTCTTCTCAAAGTGCGCAGGAACCTCCTTCGCCTGCTTCGGCGGCACTGTCGGACATGCTGTTTGCCGCTGGGGTTTATGAAGCCTATTGCGGCGGGCTGGACTGGGACGGCACCGACTACGGCACCACCGTCGGCTACGCCTATGGCTGGCTGGCACAAAACGATTTACTCGGCGCTCTGAAAAAAACAGATACGCAGGGTGAAACAGTCTATTCTCTGCCCCAGCCGACAGCCGAAGTAATTTGCAACCTGTTTTTCGGGGTAGATATTGCGCCGCACAATGAGCAGTATACGCTTGACTACTCCCCGACCTACGACGCCGCTCTGCCCTACGCGTTAAAAGGCCCCGAAAATTTGCCCGCGCCCGAAGCAGACGGTAGCTACCTGCTGACGCTGGCGCGCGTAGCACCCGACGGCGGTGCGCTGCGCAGCGTGCAGTACCACTTTATTCCTATGGTGCTGCAAGAAGAGCCAGCTGAACCGGTGAGCCGGATTTACCACAAGAACGACACCGTCTGGCGGATTGCAGCGGTGACAAACCTGTTTGAACCCGCTCTGCTCAGGGAACAGTATGAAACAGTGCGTATCTCAACGGTCGATGACCTGCAAAATCTGGCGGCGGCAATCAATTCCGGCGACCGGCAGGCGCAGCAAAAGCGCTATCTACTGGAATGCGACCTTGATTTAGAAGGTATTCCCTTCACGCCTATTGGAACAAACCGCCCGCTTATGCCAAACGATATCCGCGACGACAGCCCGCAGGGCTTCAACGCCGTGTTTGACGGGCAGGGTCACACCATCCGCAATTTGCGCATTACGCTCACCGCACCCGAAGCTCCCGACGCCCCGCTGATCGGCGGCTTTTTCTCGGTGATCAGCCCAGGTGGCGAGGTTAAAAACCTCACGCTTGAAAACGCCTCTGTCTCAACGCCTGTCACAGTACCGCCCGCAGCCGCGGAGGTTGCAACCGGTCTGCTGGCGGGTCGCTGCATGGGGCAGGTTAGCAACTGCCATGTTTCAGGAAAGGTTATCGGAAACTATCAAACCGGCGGCCTTGCTGGCAAAATCGGCAACTATCAAAATGGCGAGGAGGCGTCCTTTGCCCGCGTCACCAACTGCACCGTCAAGGTCAGCGTCGCGGGTGACAGCGAGTTGGGCGCTTTTGCAGGCTCGCTGCACGGTGCAATCCTTTCCGGCTGCAAAGCAGAGGGTGAGGTTATCGCGGTTTCAGGCCAGATTTACGGCGCGCCGCGCGCCATCGGCGGTTTTTGCGGCTTCTCGGTCGAGGGAAGCGTCGAAAACTGTGAAGCCTCGGTCTATGTTAAAACTATGGTGCCTGCCGAATGGGTCGGCGCATTCATGGGTTACAATCAGGGTGCGATCATCAACAGTCGCTACAACCTTGATAAAGCTCCCAACTGGGAGCCGGTGGACGTCATCTATCAGAATGCTGCCAGCGAAGTTACGGCCTTTTCGATCAATGTCAAGCCGCTTACCCCAAAAGCCTAGCGGCTATCGATTCAGAACATTAATTTTTTTACCCTTCCGGCTTTTGCCGGTTCGTTTTAAGGAGGATATCCATGACCAAAAAACAACGTGCCGCCGAGGCGGTGCGCCTTTTAAAAGAAGCCTACCCCGACGCCATCTGTTCGCTGGAATACGAAAAGCCGCATGAGCTTTTAATCGCAGTGCGGCTCTCAGCGCAATGCACCGATGCACGCGTCAATATGGTAACCCCCGAGCTGTTTTCAAAATATCCGACGCTTCAGGCACTGGCGGCGGCGACGCCCGAAGAAATCGGTGAAGTTATTAAAAGCTGCGGCCTCTACAAAACCAAAGCGCGGGATATTGTGGCGCTCTCACAGATGTTGCTCGACGAATTTGGCGGCGTGGTGCCCGATTCTATTGAACAGCTCACCCGTCTGCCCGGCGTGGGGCGCAAAACAGCCAACCTCATCGTGGGGGACGTCTATCACCAGCCCGCCGTCGTGTGCGACACCCACTGTATCCGCATCACAAACCTGTTGGGGCTGACCACCACCAAGGACCCGCTCAAGTGTGAAAATGAGCTGCGCGCTTGTTTGCCGATGGCAGAGTCCAACGATTTTTGCCACCGGTTGGTGCTGCACGGGCGGGCTGTGTGCGTTGCCCGCCGCCCCCAGTGCGACATCTGCGTCATGGCACCGGTCTGCCGCTTTGGGCAGAAAGGCAAATAGGGTTCAGCATCAATCCTAACGAACGCGCGAAAACCATATTCTAAAACCGGCCCCAATACCGGGGACGGTTTTGTTTTATCTCATTCCCGTTTTATTTAGCACTCGTATAAATAGAGTGCTAAAATTAATAATTTATATAAATATTTTACGATATTTTCTTACAATCATCGGGTATAGTATAGTTGTGCCAAGAAAGAATCAAAGTGTAACAAACAAAGG
>JAEWNU010000044.1 GCA_023456995.1 Bacillota bacterium | reverse complement strand
TTTTTTGGGGGATGGCTAAATGTCTAGAAAGCCTTTGGGGGTTGGCGTATCTAAACAGGCCAAGCATACAACCGGTCATCGTCCGCTTAAAGAAAAGGACGGAATGAAAAAATGAAAAGCATTAAATCAAAAATTATGACCGCAATTATTTCATTGGTGTGCATTTCGCTAGTAGTGGTAGGGGGGACAGCTATTGCTTTAAATTATATTAGTACGCAGAACCTTATCCATAAGACCATGCAGGAAACGGCCGTCCTTGCTGCCGAGCGGGTTTCCTACGAGTTGCAAAAGTATCAGAGCATTGCGCTTGAGGTCGGTTGTGCGCCCCGGCTTGCAAATCCTGCCACACTGGTAACTGACAAGCGTAGTATTATGACACAGCGGGTTGGTTTGCATGGGTTTTCGCAGGGAAACATTATAGATGCTTCTGGCAAGGGTGTGTTGGACGCAAAAGATTACAGCAAAGAAGATTACTTCCAAGCGGTCATGAAGGGTGAGACCTTTGTGTCAGGGCCTTCTCTTAACGAAACTACCAACGAAAAAACTATTGTAGTTGCCGCGCCGCTGCGCAAAGAGGGGATTCCCGGAACAAACGTAATCGGTGCGGTATGCTTTATGCCGTCGGAGAAATTCTTAGATGATATTATGGCGTCCATAAATATTAGTGAAAACAGCAGTGCATATATGATTGATGCCGCTGGTAACACGGTCGCACACGTTGATGGCGACGCGATGGAGGTTGGAGGAAATGTGGGGACCTCAGCGCAAAGTGATGCTTCACTGACAAAACTGGCGCAAGTACATGCCGCCATGCAAAGCGGCGGAACCGGTTTTAGCACCTGCACGTGGGGCGGCGGAATGCGGTATATCGCTTATGCGCCGGTAGCGGGTACCAATGGCTGGAGCATAGCGATACATGCTCCTGCAATGGACTTTATAAAGGATGCTTTGACCGCTTCAGCAGTAACGCTGGCACTGTTAGGAATTTCGTTGCTAGTCTCGGTTATCATTGCGGGCAAGGTTTCCAGAAAGATTGCCGGCCCTGTCATGCTGTGCGCAAATCGGCTGACTGCTTTGGCTGAAGGAGATCTGTATTCCGATGTGCCGGTTATCTCAACCCGGGACGAAACCAGCAAGCTTGCAGCTGCAACTGAGCGAATTACCATGACACAGCAGGCGATAATTAATGATATCAATAGGGTGCTGGGCGCAATGGCGAACGGTGATCTGACGCTGAAAGCTGAGGCGGAATTTCCGGGCGATCTTGCACAGATCAAAACAGCTATGTCCAGAATTATGATGTCGCTGAACCAGACACTATTGCAGATCAATATTGCTTCGAACGAAGTGGCCAGTGGCTCTGATCAGGTCTCTGGCGGAGCGCAGGCGCTGAGCCAAGGGGCGACCGAACAAGCTGCGGCTATTGAGCAGCTTTCAGCAACGGTGGAATCAATTTCGGCGCAGATTAAAGACAGCGCTCAGAATGCGCGTGAGGCGGGCCGCCTTTCCGAGCAGTCTGGCAGTGGCGTCAATGAGAGCAACGCGCAGATGTCGCACATGATTTCAGCCATGAACGAAATTGCCGGTGCTTCAAATGAGATCGGTAAGATTATCAAAACAATAGACGATATCGCCTTTCAGACCAATATTTTGGCTCTTAACGCAGCGGTTGAAGCCGCCCGTGCGGGCGAAGCCGGCAAGGGGTTTGCTGTTGTGGCCGACGAGGTGCGTAATTTAGCTGGTAAGAGTGCCGAGGCGGCTAAAAGTACGACAGTACTTATTGAAAGTGCTATCAACGCTGTTCAAAAGGGAACCAAAATCGCGGATGCAACAGCAAAATCACTCATCCAAGTGGTAGAACAGGCTGCCAGCGCTAGCAAGAAGGTGCAGGCGATCGCTGCCGTGTCTGAAAACCAAGCCGTTCAAGTTGTTCAGATTACGCAGGGCATCGAGCAAATTTCGGTGGTTATTCAGACAAACTCGGCAACTGCGCAGCAAAGTGCAGCCGCCTCAGAAGAACTTTCAGCGCAGGCACAGACGCTGAAAAGTTTGGTTGGCAGGTTTAAACTTCAGGATGAAGCTGCTGTCATTACCGAAGCGGTGGTTTCGGAACGAGAGGAGCACACAGTTTTAGACGAAGATTCCCAACAGGACGTACCAAAGTTTAAAGACGACTCAAAATATTAAAAAAATACATTTTAGATGGGTGCTTTCCCTGTGGGCAAAGCACCCATTTTGTACAGTTTTTACAAACTCAAAATTGTAATATAACACTCGTGGTGATATACTAAGCATTAAAGCGAATTTATGGATATACTAGCAGGGCGGTCGTGTTTTGCCCGTAATTTTGCAACAGTATGGCGCATTTTCATAATAAGCTACAGTTACCTAAAGCCTTATATAGCATTAATAGACCCCTTGAGATTTTGATTAAATTGCGGCAACAGGCCGATAATGGAGGAGATATGTAAATGAATTCGGAAATTATCTGCGTGGGAACCGAGCTTTTGCTTGGCGATGTGGTAAACACCAACGCCGCCGACATCGCGCGCGGCTTGGCACACTTGGGGATTAACGTCTATCATCACGAGGTAGTGGGGGACAATCCCGGTCGTCTGCGAGAGTGCTTAAAGGACGCATTTTCACGTAGCGACATTGTACTGCTTACCGGCGGGTTGGGCCCAACTTATGATGATCTGACAAAAGAAACGGTGGCTGACTATTTTAACCGCAAGCTTGTGATGGATGAGGAGAGCCTAAAGACCATTGAGGGCTTTTTTAATCGGGTGGGTCGCGAGATGACCGAAAACAACCGCAAACAGGCGATGATGCCTGAAGGGTGTATCATTCTCCAGAATCCTAACGGTACCGCTCCCGGCTGCATCATTGAGGGGGAGAACGGCAAAGTGGCGGTGATGATGCCTGGACCACCCCGCGAGATGCGCCCGATGTTTAATGGCCCCGTTACCGATTATTTTCAACGCCGCTTTGGCGGGGATGGCGTGTTGGTGTCGCGCACCATTAACTTTTTTGGTGTGGGCGAGTCGGCGCTGGAAGCGCGACTTAAGGATATGCTTGTTAACTCAACCAACCCGACTATTGCGCCCTATGCAAAAACTGCCGAATGCCAGCTGCGCGTAACAGCCAGGGCCGCCACCGAGTCGGAGGCGCGCAAGCTGATAGAACCTGTGGTTGAGCAGATTGTGGCGCTATACCCCGAAGAGATTTACGGCTTTGATTACCACACGATCAACGAGGCCGTTGTCGCTGTTTTAGCAGAGAAAAAGCTGACCTTTGCCTGCGCCGAAAGCTGTACGGGCGGGCTGGTGGCACAGCGGATTGTGGATGTTGCAGGGGCTTCGACTATGTTTTTGGGCGGTGTAGTGGCCTATTCTAACGCATTAAAGCAGGCGGCACTAGGGGTTAGCGAAAATACCCTGCGGGAAAATGGTGCTGTTTCGCGCGAGTGTGCACTTGAAATGGCGCGCGGCGTCAGAAAGCTGACTGGTGCGGATATTGCGGTTTCCACCACCGGTGTGGCTGGTCCAGCGGGTGGAACCGACCGGGCACCTGTTGGCCGGGTATATGTAGCGGTGGTCAGTAACAGCGGAGAAGAAGTGCGCGAATTAAACTTGGCGCGCGGACGGGCTGACGACCGTGAGAATATCCGTTATATGTCTTCGTCCCATGCCTTTGAAATGGTGCTGCGCGCAGCAAAAAAACGCAACTAAATAAATTCCGAGAATAGCGGGTAATTTCTTTAGGGAAAGTGCCCGCTATTTGCAATAATTTGGTAAAAACAGACCACTATATGAACAGTACGCTGATACCAAATAGCGAATGCCGCGTGGAACTGCAAAGACAGCCATCCTTGGATTAGTACAGTTGTCTTGTCGTGTTTGCGCTTGTGGTGTAAAGGGAGGGGCACTATGAAAAAGAAGATGATCTATATAGCGGCGATGCTGCTGTTTTTTTGCGCCTGTTCTGCTGGACAGTACGTGTTGCCGCCTGATAGCAGTATTGCCGAATCATCCTCCCAGCCGACCATTGACAGCGAATTTGAGCTGCTGGATTATAATAGCGTTCAGCTGCATTTTCTCCGGCCTAATGAATCGTATGATATATTGGGTATAACAGCCTTTGGGAAGGGCTATGCTGTTATCTACCAACAGGCTATGCCTGACTCTTTCAACAAAATATATAGCCCCGACGATGTGTTTTATAATATATCTACCCAGCTATTCACAGATCAGGGCGATTATCTTAAGACGGTAGATTCACAGTGGCACAATTCCATTAGAATTACCGAACCGATGCAGCGGCTGACGCCACACACCGACTCGATCACCTTCGAAATCTGGCGTAAAAATGAGACAGGACAGACCGAAGCAAGTTGTTTTACGCTTGCGCTTACAGAAGAAGGTTTGCGCTCGCTGGGCGAAAACCCCAATCACTATTATTATAGCTATAACCTGTTTAACGAGCTAACAGCTGACGGTGAAGTGCAGCTGCAATATACCATTGATTACGATTCATCTCGGTCAAAAGATGTGCTACGGTTCCGGCTTGCGGCTCCGGAGGGGAAGGTAGTTGAGCAGACTGTGCCGGTGACAGATGCTTCTTTTTCAAATGCGCTTTATAACACTGCGCATGGGATAGACCAAGAGGCGTGGCTCAATGATCAGCAAAATCCACTGTATGTGCTTGATGTTTCACTAAATATGCAGACAAAAACAGCGCTGATTTCAAATGGCAAAATTACCTGTAAACTAAGTTTTGACGACGAAGCTTTAGGGTATAACGTTACCCGAAACTATACGGAGTCGATGCTTGGCAAGCTGGTTGCCAACTCTCCAGATGGATCGCGCCAGCTCTATACCGCCGATGATCGAAACTATTTTGAGTCGCCTGGCGGGTGCGATTATGTTTTGCGCGGGCCAGAGGGGATTGAGTTCTTATTTGCCGGCTCGCAATTGGATCAACTTTATTTTTTAGATAACGATCGTATTTGGGCTAACACTTTTGATGCGCTTCGGTTTTATGATGTCTCCTCCGGTGCGCCCTTATCGTCGGGGCTGAAATTTGATTTTGGTACACAGCAAAACCCTTATAATAAATCGATGAACGGTATCGCGCGAATTGTGGTTGGCACAGCGGTTGATGCGACAAACCACGTTCTACTTGTTGCGCATCGTCCCTACACCTTTGGTTCTGGCGTACTTTGGCAGGGTACTCCGCAACAGACCGAGGCGTTACCGGTGACGCTGGCGGTGTTGGATTGGGAGGGTCAACTCCTGCGCGAATATAAAACTGACATGACGATGCGTGCCTTTGCAAAGTTTTCTATCAATATCCTATCAGTTGAGATAAATGGTGACGGCACAGCCGAACTGTTCTGGGGCGATAAACCGCCGATTCAGATACGATATATGCCGAGTTGATTTTTACTGTACAGCAAGGAAAGTCGGACAGAAAGTCGAGGGGTTATATAATGCGGTTAAAAAGTATGTGGTGGATTGTTTTTGCCATCGCGTTGATGATTTGCAGTGCCTGTGTGCAGTCAACTGCTTCGGTCGCGATGTCCGACGCAGCAGTGCTATCTGATAGCAACAGTGGGGGAACGGACGCTCCGTTG
>JAEWNU010000043.1 GCA_023456995.1 Bacillota bacterium | reverse complement strand
ATTGAATAAAGGATGGATAACATGCTTCAGCTCGAAGAAATGCGATTAGCACTTTCCGCCCGAAAGTCTGAGCTTTTGGATTTGGCGGAGGCAATAAACTACAAAAGGCTGGGTGTTCAGGTAGCTGAGCTGGAAATGAAGGCGGCTGAACCGGGCTTTTGGGACGATCTGGATAACTCCCAACAGGTGCTCTCACGCACAAAGCAGCTAAAAAACCGGATTGAGGAATATGACCAACTCACTACCCGATATGAGGATGCCATGACGCTGATCGAGATTGCGCAGGAGGAAAACGATGAAAGCGTCCTGCAGGAAATTGAGGCGCTCAGCGAGAATTTTTTTGCTAAGCTTGATGAAATGAAGCTATCGACGCTTCTTACCGGCGATTATGACGACAAAAACGCGATTTTGACTTTTCACGCAGGTGCAGGCGGCACGGAGGCTCAGGATTGGGCCCAGATGCTTTACCGCATGTACACCCGATGGGCCGAGCGCCACGGCTTTTCCTATAAAATTATTGATTATCTCGATGGCGACGAGGCGGGGCTTAAAAGCGCCAGCATCATCATTGAAGGACTCAACGCCTACGGCTATTTAAAGTCGGAGGGTGGGGTGCATCGCCTCGTGCGTATTTCCCCGTTCGATTCTTCCGGCCGGAGGCACACTTCGTTTGCCTCACTGGAGGTTATGCCCGAAATCGATGACACCATCGAGGTGGATATACGCCCTGAAGACCTGCGTACCGACGTTTATCGCGCAAGCGGTGCAGGCGGACAGCACGTCAATAAAACCTCGTCGGCGGTCAGAATTACGCATATTCCAACCGGGGTGGTGGTTGCTTGCCAGAACGAACGCAGCCAGCACCAGAACCGCGACATGGCGATGAAGATGCTGCGTTCCAAGCTGGTGGAAATCAAGGAGCGCGAACACTTAGAACACATTGAAGACATCAAAGGCGTACAAAAGGAAATTGCCTGGGGCAGCCAAATACGCTCCTATGTGTTCATGCCCTATACGCTGGCGAAGGACCACCGCACAGGATTTGAGTCGGGCAATATCAACGCCGTTATGGACGGAGATATCGACGGCTTCATCAACGCTTACCTCAAGGCAGCCAGCCTAGGCACGCTTGAACAGCAATCTGAATAACAGTATGAACCATACAGCGCTGTCTCAATACTGAGACAGCGCTGTTAAATATTATCGCTAGGCCTCTATGAGGCTGTTAGAAGAAAAAATACATATCTTTATGAATGGCACTGTGCGCATAATGTAAAAAGCAACCAAACGTTGGTCAAGCATGTTTATTGATTGCCTTTTGATAAAGATCCAGCAGATATTTTGCAATGCTGTCACTGCTGCGTTCTCTGACTGACTCACGCACCGAGTTGCTCAGCGCCTTATGCTCTTCTGGGGTCAAGTCGTGCAGTTTTTTCATGATCTGACCAAATTCCTCGGCGCTTTCAAACAAGAATCCGTTTACACCCACCTTGATTTGGTCAATATTGTCAGGGTCAAGTCTTTGCACCACCGGCAGACCGGAAGCCTGTGCTTCCAGCATAGATATGGAATACATCTCAGAAAGAGAGGCTGTCACATAGGCGTTGCCGCAGGCATAATAAGGCGGAATATCCTCATGCGCCACCGCGCCGGTAAAAATAACGTGATCCTGAATACCGAGCCGGACGGTGAGTTGTTCCAGCTCTTCGCGCGCAGGGCCGTTTCCAATAATCATCAGGTAGGAATTGCTATTGGGATCGATTTGCTCCTTCCACAGATGAATAAGGTTGTCGACGCCTTTTTCCTTGCCGATACGACCGCAGAAACAGGCGACAAAGGCATTTTCGGGTATTGAATATTGTTTGCGTATGGCGGCACGCTGCTCTGGCGTAGTGGCGTCTTCAGTATAGTTTTCAAGTTCTACCGAGTTGGGGATAACATAAACCTTGCGGTGAACCCCTGCGTTCGCCAGATAATCAACACATTTTTTAGAGGGGCCGGTTACAATATCGGCACGGCGTGAGATAAAGCGGATATAGTTATGTGAAATGCGACGCACCATATCGGTAAGAGGCCATGGCGCGATGTAATAAAGGTAATCATCATACATGGTATGCAACGTGTAAACCAGTGGCACATCGAGAGCCCGTGCGGCACGTATGCCAGCCAAGCCAATGCCAAATTCCTGCTGAATGTGTATAATATCAGGATTAAACTCCCGAATTTTCTTTTTAAGTGTCATGCTCAACGGGCTTGAAATTCCATAGCCGTAAATCCTTTTGACTTCCAGCGCTGGGCAGCGCAGAACGCCGTCCTGAATGATATGTTCACGCACGTTTTTGTCGGCAGTGACAATCAAAACCTCATGCCCGTTATGAATAAGGCCCTCACGTAGAATTTTAACGTGCGTAACGACGCCGTTGAGATAAGGGAGATAGGTCTCCACAAAAATAGCAATTCTCACAACGTTTCCTCCGAATAATTATTTGTCTGCAATCAGGCAAATGGTCCGTTTTTAAACGGAATGCGCTGCAAAAGCAACATTCTTTAAAAG
The DNA here is from genome assembly GCA_023456995.1 of Bacillota bacterium. Classification (GTDB taxonomy): domain Bacteria; phylum Bacillota; class Clostridia; order Oscillospirales; family Ruminococcaceae; genus Yanshouia. The sequence continues at coordinate 3,602 of JAEWNU010000043.1, read as the reverse complement.
GCGGCGGCCTAGCTTTTAAATGAGTTTTGGACATCCATCTGGTCACATAGGCGTTTCGCGGCTATTATACCATTAAGTTTATAAAAAGAAAACTGCAAAACTACTTTTAAAGCTGGACAATAGGTTTGAAAAATAACAAAAATTCTTGTATAATGAGCTCATAGTATTAAAATTGATAAATGATAAGGTGCTGATAGGCATGTCGACAAAATTTCATATCGCACTCTCTAAGCTGATTAGTGAATTTAAGCTTGAGACAATTTATTTACCCATTCCTGCCGACCAGATTAATATTTCCAGTTCTGAGGTCAACCGCCCCGGCCTTCAAATGGCGGGTTATTTTGAGGTGTTTGACAGTCACAGAGTTCAGATCCTGGGCAAAACCGAGATGAGCTACTTGCACACCCTTGAAAAATCGGTGGCGGAAGAGCGTCTTGAACGTCTTTTTTCCATGAAGCCGCCGGTGGTCATCATCACCCGCAGTTTGGAAGTTTGCCCGTCACTGATTGAGGCTGCCAGGCGCGCTCAGATTCCGTTGCTGCGCACCGATGAGAATACTTGCTCGTTTATGTCCTCGCTGATTTCTCAACTGAATATCGACCTTGCCCCGCGAATCACTCGGCATGGCGTGCTTATGGAGCTGTTCGGTGACGGCGTTCTGATTTTGGGCGAAAGCGGCGTAGGTAAGAGCGAGGTGGCCGTTGAGCTGATAGTACGTGGGCACCGTCTGGTGGCGGATGATGCTGTTGAAATTCGTAAGGTTTCCAGCAAGGCGCTGGTAGGTACCTCGCCGGATAATATTCGGCATTTTATGGAGCTGCGCGGCATAGGTGTTATTAATGCGCAGCGCATGTTTGGCATGCGCGCCGTTAAGATTGCTGAGAAAATACTGCTGATTGTGCAGCTCGAACCATGGAATGAAGAGACGCCCTACGACCGTTTGGGATTTGAAAATCAGGTAATGGATATTTTAGGAATAAAAATACCCTGCGTGACTATTCCGGTCAAGCCAGGGCGGAATTTGGCAGTCATCATTGAGGCGGCCACTATGAATCTGCGGCTTAAAAAACTGGGGTACAGCGCGCCGCACGATCTGATGCGCAGCCTTGGTATGCCGGAGGATGAGCTTCCTCCAGTGGAAAAGATTGCGATAAACAGCTATTGGCAATAACGCTTTTAGGAGGAAATCCAACCAATGTCTCAGACAGACAGCCTGAAGGTAAAGCTTAGGCAAGCAGGATGTTTATTTTCGTGTGAGGAGCCAATGAGCCGGCACACATCCTTTCATATAGGGGGCCCCGCCGAATTTTTTATTACCCCTGCGAGCGAGACACAGGTGATGCAGGCGCTTTCTCTTTGTCGGGCGGCGTCAATTCCGGTGTATGTTGTGGGCAACGGCTCAAATCTGCTGGTAGCGGATGAGGGCTTGCGTGGAGCGGTCATCGCTTTTTCTCAGCCAATGGGCGGCATTGCCCGCAAGGGTAATACGCTTTCGGCTCAGGCGGGCGTGACACTCTCGCAGCTTTGCCGTTTTGCGCAGCGGGAAGGCCTTGGTGGTTTGGAGTTTGCTTATGGAATACCCGGAAGCGTTGGCGGTGCGGTTTATATGAATGCGGGCGCCTACGGTGGCGAAATTAAGGATGTAACAGCCTCAATTCGTGTTTTGGATCAGGCTACCGGCTGCTTTGTTACTATTCCAGCTGAACAGGCGGATTTTGCTTACCGCAGCAGCCGTTTTCAGACGGAAGGGCAGATTGTTTGTTCAGCCGATTTCAAATTAGCCTCCGACACCCCCGAGGTGATTGACGTGCGTATGAAAGACATCTTGGCCCAGCGGGTTGCCAAGCAGCCTCTGGAATTTCCAAGTGCCGGCAGTGCCTTTAAGCGTCCTACGGGCGCTTATGCTGCTGCATTGATAGAAGAATGTGGACTAAAAGGCTTTTCGGTTGGCGGCGCGCAGGTTAGCACCAAGCATGCGGGGTTTGTCATCAACACCGGGGGCGCAACCTGTTGCGATGTACTGGCACTTTTGGAGGCTGTGAAAAACGAGGTTCTCCGGCGCACTGGCGTTATGCTTGAGCCGGAGATCAAATACCTAGCATAAAAAAGAGGATACCAAAATGGATTTTTTAATTATCACCGGCTTATCGGGTGCCGGTAAATCACAAGCTGTACATGCCTTGGAGGATATCGGCTATTTTTGTATCGACAATATTCCAGCGGAACTCTTAGAGCAATTTATCGCACTATGTCAGACGACTGACCGGCATGACAAATACGCTGTTGTGGTGGATATTCGCAGCAGCTGCTACTTTGACAATTTTAGTGAGACCAAGAGAAAGTTTACCGATAAGGGCTACAATGTGCGCACTCTCTATCTGGATGCTGCTGACGAAGTGCTGATTCGTCGCTTTAAAGAGACGCGCCGCAAGCATCCATTGATGGACGATTCGATTAAGGTTTTGCAGGAGGCCATCATGCTTGAACGCAAGGCCTTAAGTCCGCTGGGTGAGTGCGCAGATTATTTGGTCGACACCTCGGCGCTTTCCACCTCACAGTTAAAAGAGCGCATCGTGTCTTTGTTCTTTTCAAAAAGCAGTAACGCCATGGCTATTACCGTCATGTCGTTCGGTTTTAAATATGGCATTCCGGCGGATGCCGATATTGTTCTGGATGTACGATGCCTGCCAAATCCGCATTATATACAGGAGCTGCGCCCGCTCACTGGCTGCGATAAACGGGTAAGCGACTATGTTTTCAGCTTTGAGGAATCCAACGGGCTGCTGGCTCGTTACGATGATATGATTGATTATTCGATTCCGCTCTATGTACGGGAGGGCAAAAGTAGTCTGGTGATCGCGTTCGGTTGTACCGGTGGACGTCATCGCTCGGTTTCGTTTGCCGAACGGGTCGGCAAACGGCTAAAAGAAAACCATGATTCGCTTTTGGTGTTGCACCGCGATTACAAACGTTGACGAGGTGACGTAGTTTGTCTTATGCAGCACGTGTCAAAGAGGAAATATATTTTTCACGGCCGTCGAAAAGTCCGCAGTATCGGGCGTTTTGTTACGGCTTGCTTTTAATGGGTAAAAAGTTTGACAGTCAGGGCATTTCCATCGCTACTGAGCATCTGACTGTTTCAAAGCTCTATGGTTTTGCTATTAAGGATGCTATTGGCGTGCATGCGGCATTTTCAGAGCAAAAGGCGCCACGAGGCGCTCAGCTTTATACCGTGGAGCTCAACCGCCCAGAGGATGCTGCGCGATTGTTGCGCAGTTTTGATCACGGCGAGGACCATTTTAACCAAGAGCTGATGGCGGAAGAAAATTTCGCGAAGTTTTTCAGCGGCGCATTTATGGCCTGTGGCACTGTTAGCGAACCTGCTAAGAGCTACCATTTAGAACTATTGCCACCTGACGACTCGCTGGCGGACATGCTGTTTGAACAACTGTCAATCGTTGGCTATCCGCCAAAATCCACGGTGCGCCGTGGGCAGACGGTGCTATATTTTAAAGAGAGTGAGCAAATTGAGGATCTTCTGACCATGATCGGCGCCACTCGATGCTCACTGGAGTTGATGGAGACAAAAATATACAAAGATC
>JAEWNU010000042.1 GCA_023456995.1 Bacillota bacterium | reverse complement strand
TCCTTATACGCCACACTGCGCGCGTCAAGATGCTTTTTGATTTCTTCCTTCAGCTCATAACCTCCGTGGTCGCTCCCCAATGCTAAGATCATTATATTTCTTCCTCCAATTGCTGTTTGGCCTCACGTTCCCGCTCGGCCTGAGATTTTCTGTGATATTCTGCCATCAGCTCAGTAGCTGGAACAACCGGATAATCCTCCGATATTGCTGCCTGTGCCACCGATGAAGCACGCTGATATTGCAAAGCAGCGGGTGCAAGCCGCAACCCCTTCTCCGGAAAACGCTCGCACACCAGCTTTGCACCATCACCGCAGATCAGGGCGCCATCCGGCAAATGTTCGCCCAGCGCTTCAAGCGTCATGGCGGCATCGTCAGTCAGCCGGGTAACTTTACCCGATTTAACCGAAAACAGCGCGGTAAAAACCTGTCCCACCCTCGCGTCGAGCGCGGCGCAGACAACGCCCTCAAAAGGCAGCACATTATACGCCAGCGACAGCAGCGTCGAAACGCCGACACAAGGCGTATTATGCACCAGCGCCATACCTTTTATTGCTGCGAGCCCGATACGAAGCCCGGTGTAAGAGCCCGGCCCGACGCTCACCGCCAGCCGGTCAACCGATTCAAAAGGCAAATTGGCGGCACGGAGGGTATTTTCCACTAGCACCATCAGCGTTGACGAGTGCGTCAGTCCGTTGTTACAATAGCTTTCACCCAATAGCAATCCATCACGCATGAGCGCGCAGGAGCAGGCTTTTGAGGAAGTATCAACCGCAAGTGTGATCACAAGCCCTTCCCCTCCATTCTGATAATGCGTGTCTGGTCATCAACGCGGGTAAAAGCGACGGTGAAGGCAGCATCTGGCAACACCTGCTCGCTCCATTCCACCGCCGCAATCCACCCCGCATCAATATAGTCATAAAATCCGGTATCCAATAAATCCTCCGCGCTGTTTAGGCGGTAAGCATCCACATGACAAAGCCTGTGGGATGCACCGCGATATTCGTTTATAATCGAGAACGTAGGGCTCGAAACATCAGCTGAAATACCTAACCCACGTGCCAGCCCACGGGTGAATACCGTTTTGCCCATGCCAAGTCCGCCAGTATATGCGACGATATCGCCGTCGCAAAGTAACGCAGCAAGCTTTTCTCCCGCCGCCTCGGTCTCCTCAGGGCTATGTGAAACAATTTCCTGCATCAATCTTCTGTCCTGCACCTAAAACATTTCGGGCGCACCCTTTCCTTCCAAAGCAGGTTTTATAATTTCGCGAGTGGCAACCTAGCGCCACACCATAAGACATCAGCGTCTATAAAACCTATGTTGCGGTTATTATAGCACAATTATAAGCCATTTTTCCATCCTTTCATCAATTTTTCCATCTTTCTGTGGGTTGTGTTTGCAAAATGATTCCTCTATAATAAACTTAAATAACGCTTACAATTGTGTTTCTACTTTTATAATAGTATAGAAAGAAGCCCTGATGCGTTTTTACATAAACACTTGGCCTTTTGTTTGATTTAATACAAACTGGCTAAAGCTGGAGGAAATATGAATTCAATCTGGCGCAGCTGCGTACAATTTTATAAAAGAACTGACCGTCTTTTGCTTCTGCTTTGCCTGGTCTGCTCAATGGTATCGGCTTATATGCTGTGGGGAATCTACCTGTCCGGTTATATTAAGCTCAGGGTACTTGCCATACAGCTTTTAGCGACGTTTATCGGATTTTCGGGCGCCTGTTTATTATCTATATTTGATTACCGTTCGCTGGCAAACCTATGGAAGATCTATATGCCGGTTTCATTAGGTATGGTAGCGCTGACCTATGTAGCGGGTAAACAGCGATACAGCTATATTGATGACAAGGCCTGGCTTGAAATTCCCTTTACCGGCATGACGCTACAGCCTTCGGAAATTTTAAAACTCGCCTTCATCTTTTCGTTTGCACTTCATCTTGAAAAAGTCAGGGATTCGGTGAACAACCCCAGAACGCTTTTAACGCTTTGTTTGCATGGTGCCGTGCCCACCTTGATGGTAGTCGGGCAGGGCGACCACGGCACTGCCATGGTTTTTGTTTTTATTTTTGCTTTCATGTTATTTTCAGCCGGGCTTCAACTAAAATACATCGCCGCCTCAGCGCTGTGCGTGGCTATCGCGTCTCCGTTTGCGTGGTTCTTTATCCTTGATAATGACAAACGCGGACGCATTATGACGGTGTTTAATCCCGCCTCTGATCCTACGGGAACCGGCTGGCAGCAAAGTTTGGGGCTTACCGCCATCGGTTCTGGCCAGATCTGGGGAAAAGGTGTTTTGTTCGGGGAACACCAATATGTGCCGGAGATGCACAACGATTTTATCTTTTCTTTTATCGGTGAGGCAGGTGGTTTTGTAGGGTGCAGCGCCGTAATTTTACTTTTGGCGTTACTTTGTCTGTTGATTTTAAGAAACGCACGACACGCCAAAGATCCGCTCGGGCGTTTTATCTGCGTGGGCGTTTTCGGCATGATCGCCTTCCAGTCTATCTGGGTCATTGGCATGTGCCTGTCGCTACTTCCGGTTGCCGGAATTACACTGCCGCTGTTTTCAGCGGGCGGAACTTCGGTTGTTCTCACCTGGGCGGGCATTGGTATGGTGCTAGGCGTACATCGTCATTCACATGTTGGGCTGTTTGACGAGCGATAATTTGTTCCTTTTTAACAAAAATTTAACGTAATTAGTCGAGAAACACAAAAACGACTTGCAAACTTCGGGACTATTTGACATAATATAATTGTATTATTGCGTTTGGAGGACAACAATGACTTCTGCTATTATTTTAGCCGCCGGTGACGGCAAACGCATGAAATCCACAAGACAAAAGGTGTGCTGTGAGGTGTTGTTTAAGCCCATGCTGTCATGGGTTTTAGATGCCTGTCAAAATACAGGTATTCAAAGGAGCAACACTTGCGTTGTCATATCTGATTCTCCCCGCGGTGTCACAGAATTGTTGCCCGCAGGGGTTTGTTCTGCTGTTCAGTCAGATCGCCGCGGTACCGGCCACGCCGTACTCTGCGCAATGAACTTTCTAAAAGATGCTGCGGCGCGGGGCGTTTCACATGTCGCGGTTTTGTGTGGCGATGCGCCGTTTATCGACGCAGACACGCTGCAGGCCGCATTATCCTTTCACAAGGTCGAGCAAAATGATGTTACAGTCTTAACC
>JAEWNU010000041.1 GCA_023456995.1 Bacillota bacterium | reverse complement strand
GGAGCCGGACTGTTGGTACTCTATGCGGTTATCACCGTAATGCGCAATATTATTGAGCCTCATGTAGTGGGCGATTCGCTGGGCTTGCATCCCGTAATAACGCTAACCGCCATGTTTTTTGGGCTGTGCACCTTTGGTCTGCCCGGCATGTTAGCCGCACCCGTTGCAGCGCTGCTTATCCGCTTTTTAAACTCTAACGGCAAAATCAAGCTATATCGCACTGAATAGGTGATGTGAACAGCATTTTAACGGAATTAACTTTACAGACGCAAATTGCTTAAAAGTTGGAAAATCAAGTTAATCCTGCAAATTAAATTTTCGTGAACCCATCTAAATGGGCTTGATGCATTAAAAAAGCCTAATTAAAAAGCGCTCTAACCGTGTCTAGCAGTTGGAGCGCTTTTTAAAATTATTTAAAATCTTCGAGCGTCTCGTTTAAGATCGCAAAGCGCTCAATGGTCGCCCAGTCGGCTTTAAAACTGGTGAGCTCGGCTAACGCGTCAAGCGCCAACGTGGGGTTCAGATTAATTTCAACACCGGCGCGACAACGCATTGTCAGCAGCAGCCCGTCCGATTGTTCTTCCACCGAAAGAATTTGCAGCATGGGCTTAATATCCACCGTTTTGATACCCTTTTTGCTGCGCTTCTGCATTGGAATTTCCTCCAATGCAGAAAAGTGTTTCAGCGCCTGCTGCCCCTCAGAGGCAGCGCAGCGCAAATGTACGTGATAATCCGCCCACATAATCTCTTTGGGTTCCATAATCGGCTCACCGGCTGAAACGGCATGCAGCCCTTCGGGCAGCGCGGCATTCAAACGCGAGATAATTTCCTCACCAGAAACTTCTTCAAGAAGCCGGACGTCCATTGACTCACACAGGCCGGTGGTGCCCAATGACAACGGCAGCGCAAAAGTGATATAAAGATGCGGGTGAAAGCCCTGTGTATACCACACAGGCAGACCGCTGCGCGAAAATGCGCGGGTCATGGCGCGCATGAGGTCGAGATGCGAGATATAGATGGCGCGCCCCGATTTGCTAAAAAAGATACGAACCGTTTTTATATACATTTGCAAACCCCTCCCGTCAGGCGCTGCGCACCACAGCCGTTGCACCCTGAAAAGCAGCTGGGTGTCGTAGCGGCCTGCATCGCCTTTTGGTGTTCGCGGATGAAAAATGCCTTGGTCACCCCATAATCGAGATGATCCCACGGGAATACCTCATCATAGCTGCGACGGCGGCGGGCATAAAATTCAGGGTCAAGTCCGGCTTCATCAAACGCTTCCTGCCAAGCCAGCGGCTTAAAGTGGTCGTCCCAACCGTCCAAACGACTGCCACGCAAAAACGCGCCTTCCACCACCTGACAGAGTCTGCGATCGCCACGGGCCAACGCCGCCTCTGCCACGCTGGTGGCCGAATCGTGATAGCTCACCGAGATTTTACGTGAGCGAACACAGGAAAGCAGATATTTTTGCTTTTCGCGCAGCGCTTCCATCGAATCCTGCGGTTCAAATTCAAACGGCGTGTAGGGTTTGGGCACAAAGCACGCCACACTGATGCTGACGCTGACCGATTTTCCCTTCGGCCGCTCCGGCATGCTGTAATAAAGGTCGACCACCTTTTGTGCAAGGTCGGCAATGCCCTTAATGTCTTCTAATGTTTCAGTAGGCAGGCCCATCATAAAATAGAGCTTTACCGCCGTATAGCCACCTAAGAAAGCGGTACGGCATGTATCCATAACATTTTGCTCGGTAATATTTTTATTGATGACGTCGCGCAGACGCTGTGTACCCGCCTCGGGGGCGAAGGTCAAGCCGGATTTGCGCACCCGCGTAACCTTTTCCATCAATGACTCTGAGAAGTTGTCGATACGCAGGCTTGGTAGTGACAGATTGACGTGCTTTTCCTCTGTCCAGTCAAGTAACGAATCGAGCAGTGGTTCCAATCCGCAATAGTCGCTGGTGGAAAGAGATGACAGGCCAATCTCATCATAGCCAGTGGAATCAATCAGATTTTTGGCGTCCCTTGCGACCGTTTCGAATGATTTTTCGCGGATGGGACGATACAAAAAGCCCGCCTGACAAAAGCGACAGCCGCGGTTGCAGCCACGAAACAGTTCGACCACGGCGCGATCGTGAACAATATCCAAAAATGGCACGACAAAGCGCTCAGGGTAATAAACGCTATCCAAATCCGTGATAACGCGCTTTGAAACCATAGCAGGCGCGCCCTCGCGCGGGGTAACAGCTTGAATCGTGCCGTCCGAATTATAGGTCACGTCGTAAAGCGAGGGTACATAGATACCCGGTATCTGCGCGGCGCGGCGTAGAATTTCCGGCTTATCCCAGCCCTCTTTCTTGGCCTGTATGCACAGGTCAAACAGCTCGTCTGAAACCTCCTCACCCTCGCCCAAAGACACCAGATCCACAAAATCCGCCAGCGGCTCAGGATTGGAAGCACAAGGCCCGCCCACTACGACCAACGGAAAAGGGGCGATTCTATCTTTGGCGCGGATTGCCAAACCTGCTAGATTCAGCAGGTTTAAAACCTCGGTGTAGCACATTTCATATTGCAGCGTAAAGCCAATAAGGTCAAATTCTTTGACCGGGTCAAGGCTTTCAAGCGCAAACAGCGGCACGCCCATTTCCTGCATGGCGGTCTGCATGTCGGCGTCGGGCGAAAACACCCGCTCGCACCAAACATCGTCGCGGCGGTTGGCGTGTCCGTATAATATTTTCATGCCAAGGTGGCTCATGCCGACCTCATATAAATCCGGGAAGCAAAACGCATAGCGCAGCATACCAGGCGTCAATGTTTTAACCACTGCGCCCATCTCCCCCGCCGTGTAGCGCGCAGGTTTTTGCACCTGCGAAAGCAGCAGGTCAAGCTGATCTAAGGTCATAGGAAATCTCCTCTTCTTTTTAGTCTCTATTGTGGCAGATGCTGTCGCCGCTTGACGGCATGGGCTGCCGCCCGATATAATAGAACAAAAGGGGTTGTGATAAAATGGGTGAACTGCGAAAAATTCCTGGGGTTGGTAAACAAACTGAGCAAGCTTTGTGGGCATTAGGCTTCACGACCATAGCGTCGCTTCAAAAAGCCGACCCGCAGCAAATGTATGAGCGGGAATGCGAACTTCGCGGGCAAAAAATTGACCGCTGCCAGCTTTATGTTTATCGTTGTGCGGTTTATTATGCCAGTAATACACACCACGACTCCGAAAAACTCAAATGGTGGAACTGGAAAGACTAAAATGCGTTAAGGAAGCTGATTCCTTGACGCATTTTGTTTAAGGCAGCATCAGTGACTGTACCAGTGCCTCATCAGGGTCGATGATAGCAGTAGAAAAATTCTCGTAAATCACCATGCCCAGCTTACCTCCGGGCTGCTTTTTTACATTCTTTATCGCGGTATAATCTACCGGCACCTTGGCCGAATTTCGAGCTTTGGAGTTTACGGCCGCAATAATCGCCGCCTCAGTCAGCGTACGATTGGGCACCTCTTGCCCATCAGTAACAATTACAGTGTGTGAACCCGCAATCTTCTGGGTGTGGAACCATATATCAGTTTTTCGACTGTCTTTGAGTGTCAGACGTTCGTTTTGCAGATTATTTCGGCCTGAGAGAATTAAAAATCCGTCAGATGAACGATATTGTAGTGGAAGCAATTTTTGCTCCTGCTTCTTTTTTCCGCCCATTGAAGCAGCCTTGATATACCCACCTTCGCTAAGTTCGGCACGAATAGCTGATAGCTCCGCCTCGCTGCGGGCGCGGGTCATCAAGTCATAGACGGTGTCAAGATACGCCAGCTCCTGCTCACCTTGCTCAACCAAATCTTTAAGCATCTTCTCGGCGGTGTCGGCCCGACGATATTCTTTGTAGTAGCGCTGCACATTTTGCACCGGCGTCAAGCGGATATCCAGAGGAATGGTCACATCGCCGCCCGCTTCGTCAAAATAATCTGGAACGGTTATGCGATTCATTCCCTTTTCAAGCTGATACAGATTCGCGGACAGTAAATCGCCGAAGCGGCGCAGCTGATCGCGGTTTTGGCAATCGAGTAGCTCCTGCTTCTGGGCAGAGAGCTTGCGCTCAATGCGCTCGATGCGCACCGTAATCAGGCGCGAAAAGTCGCTCATCTTCTGTTTCATGCGGTCTACGGCGTCTTTCTCGCCGTAAAATGCGTCCAACATAGCGGAAATTTCATCAAAGCGCTTCACCTGCATCGCGTTGCCATACTGTCCAATTGGGATGAACGAAAAGTCCTTAGGCGCGCCGTCAGGTGTCAGCACGGTGGTCGGCTCGACCATGCCTGATTTTAGGATATTGCGAAGCTTATCCAGCTCTTCGGTTAGCGCGATATATTGCGTCGGTGAAAGCTCGCCCTTGTTTACCGAGATTCCACCGAGTGCACGGTGCACAAGCTCTCTAGCCAAGATGGGAGAAGTTCCTGAAAGCGTCTCCTGCAAAAGTTTCGCGATATCAATGTCTCGCGGAGAAGCCTTTACTGCGTCGATAGTCGCCTGTACACCGTCAGCCAACAAATCAACCCGCTCCTGTGGCGGCGGATTTTCATAGCGCAAACCCGGCAGAATCTGGCGCAACGACGAACGGTCGGCTCCGACGCGCTTCATCGAATCGATAATGCGACCGTCTGACCCTATTAAGATCACATTGGAATAACGACCCATCAGCTCGGCTGCCAGCGTCACAATGACAGTGTCGCCAAGGTCATTGACCGTTTCAAAATCAAAAAACAGCACCCGTTCAAAACCGGGCTGTCGAATAGCAACCAGTTTGGCGTTGCCAACCCATTTGCGCAGCAGCATGCAAAACATCGGCGGCTGCTTCGGGTTTTCGACCGATATGGCAGTAAAATGCGCCCGTGCGGACGCCGCATGGGCGCAAAGTAGCAGCCGGCGGTTTTCCTGCCGGGCGCGAATGGCGAGAATCAGCTCTTCTTTTACGGGTTGATAAATTTTATCCACCCGACTGCCGATTAGCACCTGCGAGAGCTCAGCTTTTAAAAGCGAGAGCATCATACCGTCGAGTGCCACGGGCTCACTTCCCCTCTTCTATGACCGTAATCAGTTTATTAATCAGGCAGCGCAGGCGAGCGGCCTTTTCAGGGTTGACCTGTTCCACCCCAGCCTCCTGACGCTTGAGCGATGACACCGTGCGCCACAAATAAGCGCGAGCCTCCTCAGACAGTTCGCAGGCCAGCTCCCCTGCATAGCAGTATAGGTCATATTCGCTCACCTTACACCGCCAGCCTGTATAAGTAACCCGCATCACGGTGTAGGCATGTTCGCCGGATATGCTGGCCTTTTCGGCCGAGATGCAATAGCCGTTGGTGCAAAGCCAGTGGCGTAAGAACGGCGCCTTCGTCATAGGCTGAAGCAAAAACTGCTTATTTGCAAGGCATTGCCAAGGACAATTTGCTAAAATCGACGCAATCATCTCACCGCCCATACCGGCGATGACAATATCGTCCACCTCATCCTCTTTTAATGGAAAAAGCCCGTCGCCAAGGCGGCAGGCAATCTTATCGGCTAACCCCTGTCGTTCAATTTCTCTACGCGCTTTACTCAGCGGTTTTTCTTTAATGTCGCAGGCGATGCCGCTGTCTATTCTTTCGTCTCGCATCAAGGCGCAAACTAAATAACCGTGATCACAGCCGATATCGGCCAATCGCGACCCGCTGCGCACCATTGACGCAATGCTGCGTAAACGGGGATCAAGTGTTTCAATCGCACTCAAAATTGATGATCCTCTCTTCTTCTGGGCATTTGATATACATTGTTGTTGTTTGGAACAATTGTCCATCAATGGCCATCTACCTTCTAGCCGAACAGCAGCCGGACATAAATATGGCAGAATAACCGATTTTTAATTATTATATCACAAACAACACCATTTTTCCAGTCGCAGCAGGCGCAAAACTCATATCAGAGAAAAAAATAATACACCGCAGGACGACATTATCCTGCGGTGTATCCACATAAGATTTAAGGCTTACATTTCCTTTAACTTTGCAAAGCACTCACTGCAGTACACCGGGCGATCTTCACGAGGTCTGAAGGGAACCTTTGCTTCTTTGCCGCATGATGCGCATGTAGCAACAAACATTTCCCTTTCCGGTCTTGAAGCGGTTTTGCGAGCATCGCGGCATTTTTTGCATCTTTGGGGTTCGTTTACGAAGCCGTGCTCCGCATAGAACTCTTGCTCTCCAGCGGTAAACACAAAATCAGCGCCACACTCTTTGCATTTTAAGGTCTTGTCTTCGTACATTTCTTTTACCTCGCTTATGGATTGGATTTACCCGCAGCATCCGGAGACCTAGGATCGCCAGTGTACCTAAGGGTATTATTTATGTAGCCGAACGGCTTACATTCTAGAAAAGATAGTTTCCGCTGACATCAGCGGTTATGACAACTTGCGCAGCTTGCGTCTGGCCCTCTGGAGCGCATTATCCACAGCCTTAGTCGTACTCTGAAGAAGCTGTGCAATCTCCTGATAAGAATATCCGCCCAGATAATAACGGATGACGTGATGTTCAAAGCCGGATAAACAGGTATCCACCCTTTGTAGCCACTGACCAAACTGCTCACGGTTTATCACAATCTCCTGCGGATCATCTTCCTGCGTAGTGTCCCAATAGTTTTCTCCCCATGGCGGACAGCTGTCAAGACTGACTATCGGTAGCTTGCGGCTCGCTGTTGCTACTGCCGAACGAAGACGGTTCGTAATACAAACATATGCAAATGTTTCAAACGAAGTGCCAAACTTATGGTCATAAGCGCGAATCGCATACAAGAGGCCAATTACTCCTTCTTGAATAAGGTCATCAGTCTCTACACCCCTCTGCCTAAAGGCATTGGCGCGGCTGTGCACCATAGGTAAGTAACGTTCAAGCAACCCGTTCTCCCCGACCGTCTTTGCTGTGGTGGATTGCGCAACCAGTTTGTTTTGCTGTGCCAAATCCACCGCCATACTTCCTCCAAATTATTCCTTCAATAGTCCTTATACTATACCGGTTTTCTTTTTTTGTCAATAGATTATTGTGCATTACGCTACATTTCTTTTAACGTCAATACTTGTTTTTTGTTTTTTGTCGCTTAATTATAATAATAATACAGCATTCGATAAAAACCGACATTTTTCTGTGACTTTAAATCGCCGGGAAAACAATCCATCCGAAGAATGTCCGTCAACTTTCCACAGCAACATCGTTAGATCGATATAACTGCTTTTGTCTTTAGTCCTATCCACCCAGTGTGACATCCTGCGTATCAT
>JAEWNU010000040.1 GCA_023456995.1 Bacillota bacterium | reverse complement strand
GGTTACTGTAAAGAGCAAGTAAAAAAACGAAACAGGGGTGCTGCGCTAAAGTTATGCAGCACCCCTGTTTAGCTTTCTACTATTAGACAAAATATAAATCAAGAGCCCTAAGAGGAACGACGGTGCCTTTTAATCGAAAACCTATTTAATTTCATACTGCATCTCGATGGGAAAATCAGTATTAAGGAGCAAGAATATGCTTTTACAATTGAGTCAAATCAACACTTCGGTGACGCAAGGCGCCGGGGAAGCGCCAATGGTCGCTATTGAACAGCTGGGGCTAAAGCCTTCACAGGTGTTGTCATGCAGTCTGGTGCGCACATCTGTTGATGCTCGGCGGGGGCGCAGACTACCGGTACACTTTGTCAGTGCGGTGGCCATTGAGGTGCCCGATATGCTCGGTGAAAAGCTGCTCAGGGAGAACCATAAAAATCTTTCATTGTTAAAGCCCCTGATGCCGATAGAGGTCAAAACGGGGGAGATGCCGTTGAATCACCGCCCGGTAGTCATTGGTTTTGGCCCTGCTGGGATGTTTTCAGCGCTGCTGCTGGCGCAAAACGGTTATCGTCCCATTGTACTCGAACGCGGCGCAGCAATGGAAGACCGCGTGGCGGCGGTCGAGCGTTTTTGGCAGAAAGGGTTGCTAGATACACAAACAAATGTCCAGTTCGGTGAGGGCGGGGCGGGTACTTTTTCCGACGGAAAGTTGACCACCCGGATCAATGACCCGCTTTGTGGGCATGTGCTAACCGAATTGGTGCGGCATGGTGCACCGCAAGATATTCTGCTCAAGGCCAAGCCTCATGTCGGTACCGATCTTCTGCGCGGTGTGGTCAAGAGCATCCGCAACGAAATATTGACGCTGGGAGGTGAAATTCATTTTCTCAGCCGTGTAGAGGATTTTAAAGTCAAGGATGGCGCGATTTGTGGTGTGGTATCCAACGGTGGAGTGCTAGCGGCCGATGCGGTCATTGCAGCGGTTGGTCACAGCGCGCGCGACACTTTTTCCGCACTGGCGAGCTGTGGCGCTATGCTTGCACCAAAGGCGTTTTCGGTTGGCGTGCGCATTGAGCATCTTCAAACTGAGATTGACAGGGCAGTCTACGGTGACTTAGCCGGTCATCCGAATCTGCCTTCGGGGGAATATCAACTTTCACATCGTGAGGGACAGCGTGCTGCTTATACCTTTTGCATGTGCCCAGGTGGCATGGTGGTTGCCGCAGCCTCCGGCGACGGGCAGACGGTGACAAACGGAATGAGTTACCGTGCAAGAGATTTGAAGAACGCTAACAGCGCTCTGGTCGTTTCGGTGGATTCTACAGATTATGGCAATGGCTGGCAGGATGCAGTTGCCTTTCAGCAGCGGTTGGAACATGCTGCCTTTAACCTGGCCGGTAAGGATTATAAAGCGCCCTGTATGAGGGTGGCTGATCTCATGGAAACACCTTTGCAAAGCCCAAGTGCAATAGTAGAACCAAGCTATCCAATTGGTGTAAAGGAAACGGACATTACAGCTATTTTACCGCCGCAGATTACAGCTTTTATGCGACATTCGCTGCCCATTTTAGGACAAAAGCTTTCTAGCTTTGATTCGCCGGGTGCGCTGCTCACGGGTGTAGAAACTCGAACTTCATCACCGGTTCGCATCATACGCCAGAGTAACTGCGTGGCCGAAAATATCGATGGTCTGTACCCTTGTGGCGAAGGGGCGGGCTATGCGGGTGGCATCATGAGCGCCGCCGTAGACGGGCTGCGCTGCGCTTTAGCGTTGATAAACCGCTATACAAGGCCGATACACGGCAATAATATTGAATTGTAGGGTTGGCTATGGTATAATAGCCGCATTGTGGTTTTTATACGAACCACTTTGTGTGCAATGGCGGGGCCATTGATGTATAACAAATACCGCTGCATGTCAGGTGCTTGTGGTATTATAACTGTTTCTACGGCTTGCCCCTTTATGGGGCTTGCTAACTTTTAAGGACTTATAATCTCTGTGCCTGTCGCGCAGGGCGTTATGCAGGATATATTTATAACAGGGGGGCATTTGCATGAAAGCGCAGATTTGGGATGTTCCTGCGGCGTATGATGACGCCGCCGAGGAACTGCGTCGTATGCTGAATATTCCCGAACTGGCATCAATGGTGCTGGCTTCTCGCGGGTATGATGTTAACGGGGCCAGACAGCTTTTTGAATGCGAGTCCGAGGATGTACTCTGCGACCCCATGCTGCTTTGCGATATGATTCCCGCTCTTGAAACAATACAGGACGCCATTGAAAATGACGAGTTTATATGTATTTTTGGAGATTATGATTGTGATGGCGTTGCTTCCACCGCGATGCTCAAAAGCTATTTTGAGTCAATCGGCGCGCGCAGCTGTTATTATATTCCACATCGTGAAAAAGAAGGTTACGGCCTGAATATCCCCGCTATCGACGATCTGTACCGGATGGGTGTGTCGCTGATCATCACCGTGGATAATGGCGTTTCAGCGTTGGAGGAAATTGAGCACGCAAACGCGCTGGGGATGCGGGTAGTCGTCACCGACCACCATCAGCCCAGAGAGACGCTACCTGCCGCTGCTGCTGTAATAAACCCCCACCGCAACGATTGCGGCTATCCGTTTAAAGATCTTTCGGGTGTTGGCGTGGCGTTTAAGTTACTTTGCGCCATGGAAGGTGAGAGAGGCGAGGAACTTCTCGAACAGTACGCTGACTTTCTGTGTATTGGTACGGTGGCGGATGTGGTGCCACTCGTCGGCGAAAACCGCTGCTTTGTGAAGCGGGGGTTAGAGCTGTTGGCTGATTCACATCGCTCGGGGGTTCGCGCCCTGCTCGAAGTGGCGGGGCTTACCGGAAAAACGCTTACCGGAGAATCGGTTGCGTTTGGGCTTTCGCCCCGCATCAACGCAGCGGGTAGGCTTGATTCCGCTGAATTGGCCGTAATGCTGCTGTTGACCGAAAGCGATGATGAGGCCGCGGAACTTGCTCAACAGTTAGAGACTTTAAACCAGAAGCGCCGCACAGATGAAAAGCAAATTACCGACGACATCGCCATGCAGCTGCTGGCCGATCCGTCTTTGATACATAACAGGATACTGTTATTTTCCGGTGAGGACTGGAACGCGGGTATTGTGGGTATTGTTTGTTCGCGTATGGTCGAACGCTTTGGCAAGCCCTGCTTGCTTATTTCGACGCAGGGGGAAAATGCAAAGGGTTCAGGCCGCAGTGTAGAGGGCTTTTCACTCATTGAAGCGGTCGTTGCCTGCTCCGACAACCTGACTCGTTACGGGGGGCACCCTATGGCGGCTGGCTTTTCACTTAACACTGCAAAACTGCCGGAATTTAACGCGAAGCTACAGCAATATGCCGCTGAAAATTATCCTGTTATGCCCGCGCTACGTCTTAAAATTGACAGCGTTGTTCCACCCGAGCTGCTGACAGTGGAGCAGATTAACGGGCTCAATTGTTTAGAGCCATTCGGCAGTCAAAATCCCCCACCGGTTTTTATGGTGACGGATGCATGCTTAGAACGCATCATTCCGCTCTCTGAGGGTAAATACTGCAAGCTGAGCCTTGTTAAAGACAATATTCGGTTCAGTGTTTTGTGCTTTACCGCCCGACCAAACGGCTTTTGTGCCGTCACAGGTGATGCGGTCGATATCGCTTTTTCTGCGTCGATCAATAACTATCAGGGGCAGCAGAGCGTTTCGCTAAAGCTCAAAGCCATTCGGCTTTCGAACATTGACATGAACCTTCTGGTACTTGGCGAACAGCGTTATGATAGCTACCTCAGGCAGGAAAATCTGGGACCGGAGTTGATTCCCACACGGGAAGAAACAGCGGTGGTGTATCGCTATATCAAACGGCAGGGTTCTGTCAATTTTTCGCCTAACGCACTTTATTGCCACATTGTCCAGCAGGAGCCTCTTGATTATTCACGTTTTCGTATTGCGCTCGAAGTCTTGCAGGAGATGGGCCTTCTGCAAAAAAACGTCTCGCAGGATGTTGCGATTCTGACAGTTGTTACCGCGGCGGCGCGCGTACAGCTCGAGCATTCTTCGATTATAAGGAGCTTACAGCAACAATTATGAATGACAGCCAATCAATAAATATCGAAGAGTTAAAAAGCTTCATTCTCCAGACCGGCAAAAGCTACAATCTGGAGGTCATTGAGCGCGCTTATCAGATGGCGGAAGAAGCACACGGAGAACAGAAGCGCCGTTCAGGTGAGCCGTATATCATTCACCCTCTGGCCGTTGCCAAAATATTGGTTGAGCTGGGAATGGATACTGAGTCGGTGGCGGCGGCGCTGCTGCATGATGTGGTTGAGGATACCGACGTCGCTCTAGCCGCCATTAAAAAGAGTTTTGGAAATGATATAGCGGTGCTGGTTGGCGGCGTAACCAAGCTGGGTAAGATTCCTTACTCCTCTAAAGAGGAGCAGCAATCTGAGAATTTGCGCAAGATGCTGTTGGCGATGGCGCAGGATATCCGCGTGGTTATTATCAAGCTGGCCGACCGGCTACACAACGCCAGAACCTTTCAGTATCTGGCGGAGGAAAAACGACGCTATAAAGCGCTCGAAACGATGGAGATTTACGCTCCCATCGCTGACCGTCTGGGTATTCGCAGAATTAAGGAAGAGCTTGAAGATATTTCGCTGCGGTATTTGGATCCTATTGCCTATGCCGAGATTGAAAGTCAGCTTGCTGCGCGCGAACAGCGTCAGCTGTTTTTAGCCAGCATTAAGCAACGCATTTTTGAGCGTGTTAAATCAGAGCATCCTAACGCCTATATCGAGGGCCGCGTCAAAAGCATCTACGGTATCTACCGCAAGGTGTATATGCAGGGGCGTGGTTTTGATGAGGTATTTGATATTTATGCCGTGCGAATTATTGTGGATTCGGTCATCGAATGTTATAACATCTTAGGTATCATTCACGATATGTTCCGCCCGATTCCCAATCGTTTCAAGGATTATATCTCGACACCGAAGCAGAACATGTATCAGTCGTTGCATACCACCGTATTTGACAAAGAAGGTATCCCGTTCGAAACGCAGATTCGAACATGGGATATGCACTACACGGCGGAATATGGTATCGCAGCGCATTGGAAATATAAGGTGGGCATTCAGGGTAAGGATAAGCTTGAAGAGCGCTTGGCCTGGGTGCGCCAGCTCATTGAAAACCAGCAGGACGGCGAAGGTGCTGAAGATATTGTCAGCTCGATTAAATCCGATATAGCCCCTGAGGAGGTTTTTGTGTTCACCCCCAAGGGTGACGTCATCAGCCTGCCCACAGGTGCCACTGTGCTGGATTTTGCCTATGCGATCCACTCGGCTGTCGGAAACCGAATGACGGGCGCCCGAATTGACGGCAAGATTGTCTCGATTGATACTGAGGTACAAACCGGCATGATTGTCGAGATCATCACCTCTAATTCCAAAACGCAGGGCCCTAACCGCGACTGGCTCAACATTGTCAAAACGACTGAGGCTCGTAATAAAATCAGGGCTTGGTTTAAAAAGGAGCGGCGCGAAGAAAATATCACCGAAGGTAACGCGATGATCGACCGTGAGTTTAAGCGTGCCAACATCGTGCTTACTGATGAGCAGCGTGAGCTGCTTTTAACCGCCGAGGCGAAGCGCCAGCACCTGAACACGGCTGTCGACCTTGCAGCGGCGCTGGGTTATGGCGGATTGCCGTTTTCGCGAATTATGCCGCATCTTCGCGAGGAATACACTCGCATTTACCGGCCGGAACCGCCACAGACAACCATTGCTGTCAAGCCTAAAAAAGAGCGCAAGGATTCCTCAGGCGTTATCGTCGAAGGGCTTGAGGGCTGTTTGGTCAAGTTTTCAAAATGCTGCAATCCATTGCCCGGAGATAATATCATCGGTTTTGTTACCCGCGGTTATGGTGTTTCAATTCACAAGCATGACTGCGTCAATGTTATCTCAGCGAAGAATGACGAATCCCAACGTGAGCGATGGGTGCGCTGTGAGTGGGCCGCTACAGTCAAAGAAACGTTCCAGTCTTCTATTGAGGTTATTGGCAGCAACCGTTCCGGGCTGCTTGCCGAACTAAGCATTTTGCTGAGCAATATGCGCATCCCATTGCATTCCTTCATGGCCAAGGAATTAAAAGACGGACGCTTAAGCTTTAATATTACAATGGCCATCAGCGATTTAAATCAGTTGACTTATGTTATTATGCAGATCAAAAAAATTCCGGGCGTTATTTCGGTGGATCGTATATCGGGCTAATGAGGTGATGAAATGAGAGCGATTTTGCAGCGCGTTCGCCGCGCTGAGGTTTCGGTGGATGGTAAAACTATAGGAAAAACCGACGGCGGCTATCTGATTCTGCTGGGCGTTAAAACTGGGGATACCGAGGAAGAAGCGCGTTTTCTGGCGAAAAAGACTGCCGAGCTGCGTGTTTTTACCGATTCAGAGGGCAAGATGAACCTCTCGTTGCTCGATATTGGCGGCAGTGCGCTGGTGGTCAGCCAGTTCACACTTTATGCCGACTGCAAAAAGGGACGGCGCCCCGCTTTTATCAATGCTGAAAAGCCGCCGCTATCTGAAAATTTGTACCTGCGCTATGTCGATTATCTACGTGAATCGGGTGTCCAGGTTGAAACCGGCGCATTTGGCGCCCATATGCTGGTGTCACTTGAGAATGACGGGCCGGTCACAATCTTGCTCGATACTGAAGAGATTATGCCAAAACATTAGGAGGGCTAAGCCATGAAACTTTTGCACACGACACTAGGGCCGATTCAGACAAACTGCTATATTGCAATTGACTCTAACGATGAGACCGCTATCATCGATCCGGGTGCAAATCCGGCCAGAGTCAACCAGATTATTGAAGAAAATAACCTCAAACCCAAATATGTTCTTTTAACACACGGCCATTTTGACCACATCGGCGGAGCAAAAGGCATTGTTAAAAAGCACCCA
>JAEWNU010000039.1 GCA_023456995.1 Bacillota bacterium | reverse complement strand
GTGGAGCATAAAGACAAACATGCGCTGGCAATTTCCAGTCTGTTTATGTTTTTCATTGTAGTATTTATTATTCTGATGCGCGCCGAGAGCGTACTTTATTTTAAATTCAACAGGATACTTTATTTTTATAGCATTGTTACCGCAGCGTTTTTGCTAAGCCGGTATTTGTTTGGCAGTTTTTATCGGCCGGTAAAAGTCAATATGGACTTCACACCCGGCGTGACAATTATTATTCCCTGCTTCAATGAGGAGGAGTGGATTCAAAAAACAATTGTCAGCTGTGTGAATCAGGATTATCCCATCGATAAGCTGGAAGTAATTGTTGTGGATGACTGCTCCAATGACCGATCGGTAGAAAAGATAAAGGAAATTATCGAAAAGCTCCACTCAGAGGGGGAGCGCTTTAAAGCTAGGGAGCGCGTGAAGTACATTATACAGCCGCAAAACCTAGGGAAAAGGCATGCGCTATCGAAGGGCCTTTTGGCGTCGAAGCACGAACTGGTGGTGTTCGTAGACTCCGACAGTTTTCTTGACCCCTACGCTATACGCAATCTTGTTATGCCCTTTCAGGACCCCAAAATGGGCGGTGTCTCAGGGCGTACAGACGTGGCGAACACCTTTACCAATACGCTGACAAAAATGCAAGCGGTGCGTTATTATATAGCTTTTCGCATCATGAAGGCTGCCGAATCGGTTTTTGACATTGTAACTTGTCTGTCCGGCCCACTATCGTGCTATCGTAAAGAGTTTGTTCTGGAATATATGGATGATTGGCTCGGCCAGAAATTTCTGGGTAGAAAAGCAACTTTTGGCGATGACCGCAGCCTGACGAACTTTATTCTGCGCAAGTATCGCACAACCTATCAGGATACGGCCATATGCGCCACAATTGTTCCTAACAGATATAAGGTTTTTTTATCCCAGCAAATGCGCTGGAAGCGGTCATGGCTCCGCGAATCAATTATTGCAGGCAGTTTTATGTGGCAGAAAGAGCCTTTTGGTGCGCTTTTATTCTACATAGGTCTACTAGTTCCAGTCGTAGCGCCCATAGTTGTGGTCTATAACATGCTATATGTACCAATTGCACATCGGATTTTTCCGACGACATTTTTAGTTGGCATGTTGATGATGGCTCTTTTGATGAGCATTGTACAGCTGTTTTTGAAGAAAAGTTCCACTTGGGTCTTTGGCATGTTGTTTTGTGTTTTTTACGAGTCGGTTTTGCTGTGGCAGATGCCGGTTGCGTGGTTTACTTTCTGGAAGTCTAACTGGGGTACACGGCAGACCCCGGCGGATATTGCCAAATCACAACGCAAACGTAAGGGGAAGCAGGCCGCAGTCATGTCTGGCGTAGAGGAGCATTTTCCAGACGAGGAGGAAAAGAGTGAAAAAAGCCGCGCGTTTTTTGCTAAAAGGGAGCGGCACAAGAGATTCCGTGTGGTTTTGCAAGGAGGCGCCCTGCTATTAGCCATCTATTTTGTTCTGACAGTATTAACGACAACTACGCGTTATCAGCCCTATCAAGCCGTTGTACCTGGCACACCTGACCACGGCTTTATCGCGATATCCTATTTTGGCATAGACCGAAACGGAACAAACAAGCTGCTGAGTACCAATCAGCTTGAGCAGCAGCTAAAGACCCTGAAGGAGTCCGGTTATGTCACAATTACGCAACAGGATGTTCGGGACTATTACGCCGGAGAAAAAACGTTGCCCGAGAAGGCACTGCTGTTGATGTTTGAAGACGGGCGGCGCGATACAGCAATTTTTGCACAAAAAATCATGGAGAAATATAATAATATCGGCACCGTTTTCTCCTACGCAGATAATTTCGACGAGAACGACCCCAAGTTTTTGGACGCAGAGGATTTAAAAGGGCTGGTTGAAAGCTCCTATTGGCAACTGGGAACCAACGGCTACCGATTGTCATTTATCAATGTGTTTGACCGGTACGATAATTATCTGGGTGAATTAAGCCCCCTTGAATTTTCTATGGTGGCCCCTTACATCAACCGGAAATATGACCACTATCTGATGGATTATATCCGGGACGGCTATGGAATTCCTAAGGAAGGAATTCAAGATTTGAAGGATCGCATTGATCTCGATTATGCGCTGATGAAAGAGGTCTATGAAAGGGAACTGGGTGAAATGCCCGCCTTTTATGCGCTCATGCATGCCAACACCGGGCAGTTTGGTACCAGTGATATGGCTAGCCGCATCAACGAGGATAATATTTACCAGATCTTTACTATGAACGTCAACCGCGAGGGCCTCGCGCTTAATGACAAAAATAATTCAATATATGACATAACCAGATTGCAGCCACAGCCGTATTGGTCGACCAATCATTTGCTAATGCGCCTTTGGGATGACACACAGCAGGATATGGCTTTTGTTACGGGAGATGCAAATCGGGCGGCGTTATGGCGCACTCTGGACGGCAAAACAGAATTTGCGAAAAATAATATTATTGTAACGTCACTTCCAGGTGGTTTCGGGCGTGTTCAGCTAGACGGAGCCAGAAGCTATAAAAATGTTGCAGTGACAGCGCAACTTCTTGGTAATGCGAAGGGCTCTCAGGCAATTTTGCTCCGAGCAGATCAAACACTTCAAAATTATATCAGCGTCGCTGTACGTGATAAAATCCTCGTTGTTTCTCAGGTGCGCAACGGTGAGAGAGAAGAGTTGTTCTCAGAACGGCTGGATATTATAAACGGCGACGCGCGCGTTTCAGTACCAGAGGATATAAAGCAGACCGAAATTGGTAGGCTGGAAATGCGACTAAAATATGCCACAGGCGTTGAACATGCAGCAAAAACAGCCCAACAACTCCAAGAGGCTCAGCAGCGTGAGACCCAGTCGGTCGAAGATGGGGCGGAGGAATTCTTGCCAAATATCGACCTAAACGAACTTCAGAATAAGACGTTGACGATATCACTCGACCGCAATGACCTATCTGTATCGGTCGACGGCATTGAGGCAGTAAGTCGTCTTCAGGTGAAGAGCAGTTCTGCCGGTTCAGTGGTGCTAGAATCTTGCTCGAGCATGAAAAACTACAGCCAGAGAAATTTAACCGACAATGTGTATGATGGTGTTTTTCGGGATGTTGTTATAACAGAACACGACCGAAACGGAGATATTGCGTTTGATGGACGGCTAAAATCGACCGAGAAGGCAATTGATGCCGCCAAAACACATTGGAACCGCCTTATCAACTGGTTTATTGAAACGCTTTAAGCAGAGATCTGTGCGAGATGTTGGAAAGGGCACACGATGAGGAAAAAAATGCGGGCTATTCTTTGTTTAATTCTGGTTGTACATTTGCTTTCGGGATGCGCGTTTCCATCTAAACCAGGAACGCCTGCGCCATCGACTGTCCATAAAGAAAAAATGTCGGCATGGATAACCTATTGGGATACAGATGATGCGATGGCGCAAATAGCCGACCTTGACGGCCGTTTGGAAAGTCTAGAATATTTTGCGGCTTATTTCGATGCTCAAAACCGATTGTTTATTCCAGATAAAATCACCCAACTGCGAGAAAAGGTAAAGCAGACTTATGGAGAGCCCCTACCTTGGTCTAGTTATCTGACCTTTGTGAATGATAAGCTGCTGGTGGAGGGTGAATCCTCTCTGAAGGATACTGACTTGCTATATGCGTTGCTGGCGGAGCCAACCACTAGGCAGATGCATATTCAGGACATTTTGTTTTTGACGGAAAGCGGCGGATATGACGGCGTAGAAATCGACTATGAAGCCATCCGCAAAGACATGGCCCTATGGCAGCATTTTATCAATTTCATTACCGAGCTCTCGGCCGAGACAACGCAGAGGGGGCTATTATTGCGTGTTGTATTGGAGCCCGGAATTCCCTACGAGGCGTTATCATTTCCTGAAGGACCGGAGTATGTGATTATGTGTTACAACCTTCATGGACCGGGCAGTGAACCGGGTCCGAAGGCCGACGACGCGTTCTTGCTTGAGCTAACAAAAAAGACCTCCCGCCTGCCGGGGAAAAAAAATTTTGCCGTTGCAACAGGCGGCTTTGAGTGGGCGAGCGATGATGTGACAGCACTTTCCCAAAAGGAAGCGCATGCCTTGGCACGGCAGAAAAATGTCGTTCAGCAGCGGGATGCAGGTAGTCAGGCTCTTAGTTTTTCTTACAGTTGCGATGATATCGTTCATCAGGTGTGGTATGCGGACTCGATTACATTAGAGCATTGGATGAACCTACTCCGCGGGACAGGTGACGTTAGCGTTTCGCTTTGGCGTCTTTGAAATGACGAGGGCGTAGTTAGAACAAAGAAATTTGAAAGCCTCTGAGCTGGCGGTAAAACCGCACTGCTCAGAGGCTTTTGCTTATACTACAATTATTATCAAACCAGAATCAAGAAATTACTAGCTTAAGTGAAGAGCTGTCAAGCCTTGTATCTTACAATTATTTCGATTATAATAACTCCTTGTGCCATTAAAATGAAAGGACTGACGTAATGGATGAAATAAAGGAAATATATTCTAACGACAGTTATTCCACCTTCCTTAGCTACTGTGAGCGCCATCAGTATAAATGGATGCGCGACCTGATAAACTGCCGATTTGAAGAGCTACCGGAACTAATTGACATAGCGCCCACATTGCTCAACCGCATCAAAACTATATTTGTTCTTTACCTAAAAAAACACCCTGAATGTCTTGTTAAACCAAAACCGGCAAAAGTAAAAGCGGCACTGCCGATGGATGAACTAAATGATCAACTGCTTGAAGTTTTTAAACAGAATGCAAATAAATTGATTCATATTTCAGAAATAACAAAAGCGGTTGGCAAAAATGTTAAGCGTAACGATATTATTAATGTGCTGGAGCATCAAAAATGGTGCCGTATTGTGGATAGTACAACGTTTTTCTTTGTCCCAGTAGAGTGACAGTCGAAAAAAATACATAGAGCGCTCAATGCGCTCTTTTTTCATCTTATTAAATAGATTAAAGGCGTACGGAGAGACATTCTCTGTGCGCCTTTAGTGATGTGAGAAAAGTTGAAAAATGATCTATTGGTGCGTTTTCCACTTTTTCTGTGTGTCCAAGTTCTATGCCAGAATGGCTTTGTCATCAGAAAACTCTTTGCCGGAAACGACTTCAAATTTGTGCATTAAATCGGCTACTGTCAGCTTGCTTTTTTCTTCGCCTTTAATGTCTAAGATAACCC
>JAEWNU010000038.1 GCA_023456995.1 Bacillota bacterium | reverse complement strand
GTCCTATATGCTGCTCTCACCGATATTCTTCGCTGGAATAGGCTTAAAGGTCTCGCTTTCGGCGTTAAACCTTAATACGATTATATTAACTATAAGCATTCTTATTATCGCGATCGTGACGAAGGTCGTGGGTTGCGGTCTGGGCGCAAAAGTATGCGGATATACAAAAGACGAATCTCTTCGTATCGGCGTCGGTATGATTTCCCGTGGTGAGGTGGCGCTCATTGTCGCCAATAAAGGAATTGCTACAGGGCTAATGAATACTATATTTTTAGTTCCGCTCGTCTTGATGGTGGTGGGAACAACTGTTATAACGCCAATCTTGCTTCGTCTGGTTTACCCCAAAAACAAGGCTGGCGCGTACGACGATCTGGTTCACAGCGAACTGGTCGAAAACTACAGCGAGGTCAGAGATTTCGACCTTGCTACCGAAACTGTGTTAGAGATGCATCGCGAACTAAAAGGCAACGATGTAAAAAAGAACAGATAGACTTTTTTACTTGCTTAGCTGCATTCCGCTTAATGTTTTGTTGTTCTTCTTCTGCAATAACGCAACACCTTTCTGTTAGATGCTACATCTAACAGAAAGGTGTTTTAGTTTTATAATATATATATTCTTGTGCGAAAGGAAGAATAATATCTACTAAATTACTTTGATAATAGCTTTTGCCACCAGGTTTTTTCAGGCTCAGGCTCTGGTTCTGGAATATCCATAACAAAGGAGGGCTTAGGCGAAACAAAGGCATCGGGAAACGCTTTTTTCATCAAGCCTTCTAGCTCAAAAAACATTCGGGGTGACTGCCGCTCAAACATTCTGGCATCAAAGGTATAAATGCGCTCATGAGTGACTGCCGAGGTTTTTTTATAATAATCACTGCTTTGCAGGGCCGCTAAGGTGATCGATTCGTCGCAGAAAATATAATTGGGGTTTAAATTCGGCTCAGCTTCCAGCGGATAAGTCCAACCAGTGTAGGCATCGCCCTGGTTTATAAAGCCCATTTCAGTAAGTAGACGGCCTTCAAACGTGTCTCCGGTGGCCATTACAAACGGAATCTGCCTAAGATAAACCGCTTTATTTTCCTCCGGCGGTACCGCCGACGATACCGCTGCGTTGACATAGTCGAGTGTTGTGTGAGCAAACAGCGCAAGCTGCTCGGTCTTCAGATCGCCCACTTTGCTGCCCTCAAATGCCGTGCAGAGAAGACGGTAGTTTTCTAATATGCCCTCAAGGGTTTCAGCATGTGTTACGACAACAATCTGGATGCCCGCAGCCTCCAGAGCTGTTGTTACCTTGGCGGGCAGCGCAGCTGAACAAAATAGAATATCAGGCTTAAGCTGCAAGATGGAATCGGCGTTGGGCATAAGAACCGTTCCGCAGGCAACAGTGTCCTGAGCGGTTCCCGGCAGTTCACAATAGTCACTGGTCCCCACAATTCGGCCCCCGTAGCCCAAGGCAAACAACGTGTCAGTCAGGGTAGGCGAGAGGCTGATAACCCGCTTAGGCACGTGCGTAAAGTTGGTTTCTCCCACTGAAACAGGCCAGCGATCATCCTTGTTATTAGAGATTTTGCCACAGGCACAAGATAATATCACAAGCATACACGCCAACAGGGTGCACAGCAATTTTCTCATTGCGGTTTCTCCTTGAATATATAAATAAAGTCATTTCATTTTAACGCAGCGGGACCAAGATTGTCAAACAAAACACCCGAATTTAGAATTGTCATTTGTTGGGGATGTCTCTGTAATTAGTTGATAATTTGCCCGTCAGGCGTTATACTTAAAACATTGAAAAACAAACGAGGTGCCTTTGATGAACTATATAATCAAATACGTTTCCGGTGAACCGTGTTTTGACGCGCTTGGCGTTATCAAGCTTAGCTGCGCGCAAACGGTCCCAATAAACGACCGCATCTATGCGCAGGCACAGCTTGGGCGTAACGACGACAGCCTGTTTATAAAAATCATCTCCTTTGAGACAAAACCGGCTGAAAACGCCCAGCTGACAGCTGTTTTTGGCCTTGACAACCGAGAGATGCGTATGACTGTGACGGCGGGCGGACAAGCCAAAGCGTCCTGTGGGGGAAGTGATCTCACTGCGCAGATGACTGCCTATATCACGCAGGGGGAGGATCTTCAAGGGGAATATTGGTCTGGTGTGCTGTTGTTTCCGTTGAATGCGCTGTTCGCTGCCCTCGGCACGGATAAAAGTGCACTACCACTGACCCTTTCTGGCAATATTTTTCGCGAGAATCCTACCATCTCCTCTGCTGTGCCCATTGGCGAAACAGCTATCTTTACGATTAAGTAACGGTCTCAAATGCCAAAACGCCCTGCCATAACGCTTGGCAGGGCGTTTATTACATTTGTTATTATTCCTTGTACGCCACCGCTTCAATTTCGACCAAGGCGGCCTTTGGCAGCGCTGCGACCTGAAAAGCTGCGCGTGCCGGGCAATCACTCAGAAAGTATTTGGCATATTCTTTATTCATGGGTACAAAGTCGTTAATATCGTTGAGCAAAACCGTAGTTTTGATAACGTCACAGTAATCCATTCCCGCCTCTTTTAGGATGGCACCAATATTTTTAAGTGCCTGAGCGGTCTGAGCGGTGATATCTGTACCTGCAAACTCACCGGTGGCGGGGTCAATGGGCAGCTGACCCGAAATATAAAGAAAATTGCCGGCGCGAACGGCCTGTGAATAAGGCCCTATTGCACCCGGAGCGTTTTGACTAGAAATAATTTCTTTCATTAATTTCCACCAACCTTTTATTTTATATGGTAGCACAAAGCGACCAGTTCGTCAATTTGTCACCGAGTTTGCCACTTTCTAAAACCCGTATAGTGCTTGGTTTTAAGTCCATAGCGATGTAATAAACATCGGTGATTCATCTCGACCCTTTTCAAAGCCGCAGGACTCATAAAACGGTACTGCCGCGTCGTAGGCTATCAAAACAATGCGAAGATAGTCCTGATAGTACTGCTTGGCCATCTCCATTAGTTTTCTACCAATGCCCTGACGATGGTAGTCGGGGTCTACAAGAAAATAGTGAATGTACGCAGTCATGACGCCATCATCCATTGCGCTCAACAAACCGACCAACTTGTCTCCGTCCCAAGCGGTATAAACGGTTTTGTAATTTTTCATTGCCGCATAAAGTTTAACAGGATAATGTCCACTGGACCATTCCAAAGATAAATATAGCCGCTGCAACTGTGTTTGGTCAATATCATGGATGGTCTTATAGTCGATGTGCACAGTCGTCCCCCCTAAAAGTCAATTGTTAGAATATTATATCAGTATCGCGTTTTAAAATCTAGCCAAAGTAATGGATCATTGAAAATTGGGGCATTAATTCAGCCTAGGCACTGACAGTTGATGGAACAAATGCATAAAATGCGGCCGATGTGACCAATGAAAGCACTTCAGTTCGAATGATTTTTTATCCCCAGTGGTCTTTACTAGCCTTTTTGTGCTAGAATGGTATTATCATTTTAAAACCGCCATCCGTTACCACAGAAAGGGGCGCATTGTATGCTGCAGCAGGATTGTTCG
>JAEWNU010000037.1 GCA_023456995.1 Bacillota bacterium | reverse complement strand
TGCGGCGCGGCGCCATCAACTGGAATCAGGTTAGGGCGGCCGGTATTTTAGGTGTCATGATTCGTGTTGGATGGGCAGGGTATGAAGGGGGCATTGCCACTAACAATGCCGTTGACCAGAGCCTTGATACAAGCATCAGGGGGGCGTATGCCGCAGGTTTAGATGTGGGCCTCTATGTCTACACCTACACCAAAACCCCAATAGCGGCACGGAAAGCAGCTTTAGAATGCGTAGAAATTGCCAAACGCTACCCTAATATTATTAATTTGCCAATTGCGTTTGACGTAGAGGAAACGGCCATACCTTGTTTGATTCAACAGGGGAGAAAAGGCCTGACTGATACCGTGATTGCATTTTTAGATGAGTGTAAGCGGCTAGGCTATTATGCGGTGTGGTATACCTATACCGCTTTTGCAATTCAATATCTCGATCGCGCGCGATTAGCGGGCTATGATTTATGGATTGCCGACTACCGCGGCAGTGAAGGGCTAATGCAAAGTCAACTTGGCCGAAAGAACTATGGTATGTGGCAGTATATTGGTGATAAGGGAACTTGTACTGGTGTTATTGGACCATGTGATCGCAATTATTGCTATATAGACTATCCGGCGGCGATTTCGGCTGCGGGACTTAACGGACTGATTACGGATGGTCCCAATTACCAAAAGCTTTACGAGACCGAAAAGATACAGCGTGAAAGGCTGCAAAGCGAATTGGTGATAGCACAGGAAAAGGCTATTAAGTTTGACCGAATCAAGGCTATTGCAGTTGAATAATGACGAAGTGCTCTGTAAGGTTATAATTCTGCTAAAGCGCTGTATTATTTTATAGCGGACTACAAAAAGGTTCTGACGAATATATCAAAAGCCTCTGCAATCTTTGGGAAGGTTGCAGAGGCTTTTGTGGTGTATAAATATTTATAGAAGATAAAAAGCAAAGCATTATTAATGCATAGAACAGCATATACTATATACGGGGTGTCATCATGATTAGATTAAAACCACTTGTCCTCAGTTTGCTGATCAGCCTTGGCACGGGAGGTCTGTCAGGATTTTTAACACGCAATGCGATGCAGACCTATCAATCGTTGGTGCAGCCGCCATATGCACCATCGCCTAGTATTTTCCCGGTCATTTGGACGATATTATATTTCTTAATGGGAATCTCGGCATATTTGATATATGTCTCAAAATCAGCAAATAAAAAGCAAGCGCTGGGACTGTATGCAGCGCAACTTGCCGTCAATTTTGCATGGCCGTTTATATTCTTTATAGCAAAGCAATATCTTTTAGCATTTATCTGTCTAGTTGTTTTGTGGCTTATAGTTTTTAAAATGATAAACAGCTTTCATAAAATTAATAAGAGGGCAGCGTTACTGCAAATTCCATATATACTGTGGCTGACCTTTGCGGGTTATCTAAATTTAGGCATTTACCTTCTGAATCGATAAAAAAGGCCCCTGGGAATCTGCATTGCAGATTCCCAGGGGCCTTTTTATTTTAGACACCCACTGAGTAGTTAGGCGCTTCTTTAGTGATATAGATATCATGGGGGTGGCTCTCTTTGAGACCTGCGCCGGTAATGCGTACAAACTGCGCCTTTTCGTGCAGTTCAGGAATAGTCCTGCATCCGGTGTAGCCCATGCCGGAGCGTACCCCGCCAATCAGCTGATAAACCGTGTCGGAAAGCGGACCCTTATAGGGAACACGCCCCTCGACCCCTTCGGGGACCAGTTTACGTGCATCCTCCTGAAAATAGCGGTCCTTAGAACCCTTTTCCATCGCAGCCAGAGAGCCCATTCCGCGGTAAACCTTAAAGTTTCTGCCCTGATAAATTTCGGTTTCGCCAGGGGATTCGGCACAGCCGGCCAACAGACTGCCGAGCATGACGACGTTAGCACCGGAAGCAAGCGCTTTAACAATGTCGCCGGAATATTTGATGCCACCGTCTGCAATAGCGGGGATGCCCCTTTTAGCGGCCGCGCAGCAGGCGTTATAGATAGCCGATATCTGCGGTACGCCGCAGCCCGCCACAACGCGAGTAGTACAGATAGAACCCGGGCCGATTCCAATTTTAATGCAGTCAGCACCAGCGTCTATAAGTGCTTCGGCACCCTCGGCGGTGGCAATGTTGCCCGCAACGATTGCGATATTCGGGAAAGCATCGCGAACCTTTTTGACGCAATCAATGATATTTTTACTATGACCATGAGCCGAGTCTAGAACTAACACGTCAACCTGTGCATCAACAAGCGCTTCGGCGCGCTCAAGCACATTGGCGGTGACGCCAATAGCTGCAGCGCAGAGCAGTCTGCCGCCCTTGTCACGCGCGGAATTAGGATAACGCACAGCTTTTTCAATATCCTTAATGGTAATAAGGCCCTTTAGCTTATAGTTATTATCGACGA
Source organism: Bacillota bacterium (assembly GCA_023456995.1). Lineage (GTDB taxonomy): Bacteria > Bacillota > Clostridia > Oscillospirales > Ruminococcaceae > Yanshouia. Next base: position 2,533 of record JAEWNU010000037.1, on the reverse strand, counting down.
TGGGCAATTTCTCGATTTTATATTTTGATAAGAGGGACTGTGCCTGCTCAAGTGTTGTACCCACTGGAGCGGTAATCAGGCCATCCTTGGTCATGACGTCTTTAATCGGCACATCAAAGTCGGTTAAAAAGCGCAGGTCGCGGTTGGTAATGATGCCGACCAGACGCATATTTTCGTCGCAGATTGGCACGCCGGAGATTTTATATCGGCCCATGAGCCGGTCTGCGTCGGTAACATAGTGGTCAGGCGAAAGGTAAAAGGGGTTGACGATAACGCCATTTTCAGAGCGCTTGACCTTGTCAACCTCACCGACCTGTTCCTCAATTGACATATTTTTGTGTATGACGCCAATTCCGCCCTCACGTGCAATAGCAATTGCCATCGATGAAGTGGTGACGGTGTCCATTGCCGCCGTAATAATAGGTGTATTCAATATGATATCCCGGGCCAGCACAGTGTGCAGGTCAATATCACGCGGAATTACATCCGAGTAAGCCGGAACGAGCAGTACATCGTCAAATGTCAGCCCCTCGCTTACAAATTTGCTCTTGTAATCAGTGTTAAGCATATTTCTCTCCTTTCAAATTTCGGTGCAGTTTCAAATATTTTGTCTATTTTAGCACCTGTGCTAAACGGTTTCAAGGGGTTTGAGAGAAAAAGCCCCCTCAAAGCAGTTCTTTTCACCGCGATGTGCGCTCACCACATACAGTTGGTCGCCATACCCGTATTCCAGCGTTAGACAATCATGCAGTTTGGCCTGAAGATGATAGCGCAAAAACAGTGTGTCCATTCCACCGCTGTTGATGTAAGCATCGCCAAAACAATCTGTGAGGATGTCGGCATAGACCGTGTTATTCATATGAAGGTTCTGATCAAGATCGGATAGACGGACAATGCGTTCAACGCTGCCGTCAGGTTCTTCCTTAAGATGAATGTGAATACGTCTGGGGTCAAAAAAAGGCGCCCATTCTCCACCGAGCATTGGCAACGTATAAGGGAAACAGGAGGTGCGCAGCAGGCGGTTCGTGTGCGGATCAATTAGTGCCCAGTTTGTCTGGCACTCGGCCAGCAAAGCACCGTCTTCCGCTTGTAGCACTGTCTCACGCAGCATATTAGCACCGCGCCCAATGAAGGGCGCGGTAGAAATAAGAATATGTTCGCCGGCGATTGGCGCTCGGTGAATTTTTAGCGCTGTTCCGGCAACGACAAACACAAAACCCTCGTCGTAAAGCCGTTGATAAGTCAGGCCGAGCGCATCAAGATGCTCACCAGCTACCGATTGGATATACCGCAGCATGGCCGAGGGACGAAGGCGGCAAAAAAGATCGCAATCATAAATGGGTACTACATGCGCGCGGCTATACTGATAACGCGCCATTACTTCGTAATCTTGTCAACGCCCATCATCGGGCGCAGTGCCTCGGGGATGGTGACCGAGCCGTCGCCGTTTTGGAAGTTTTCGAGAATGGCGGCTACTGTTCTGCCGATTGCAACACCAGAACCGTTGAGCGTATGGACAAGCTGTGCCTTGTCGCCTTTATCATACTTAAAACGGCATGCGAGGCGGCGTGCCTGAAAATCTTCAAAGTTGGAACAGGATGAAATTTCGACATAACGGCCATAAGAAGGCATCCAAACCTCAATGTCGTATGTTTTTGCCGAAGAGAAGCCCAAATCGCCAGAGGACAACGCGACAACGCGATAGGGCAGGCCTAGGCCCTGAAGCACAAGTTCAGCCTCGTGGGTCAACTCCTCCAGCTCATCATAGCTAGTCGCAGGGTCTGCAAACTTGACCAGCTCCACCTTGTTAAACTGATGCTGGCGAATCAGGCCGCGGGTATCGCGCCCGGCAGAGCCGGCCTCGGCTCTAAAGCAGGCGGAATAGGCGCAGTATTTGATGGGCAGGTCGCTTCCGGATAAAATCTCGTCGCGATGCAGGTTGGTTACAGGCACCTCAGCCGTGGGGATGAGAAAATAGTCTAGCCCTTCGAGCTTAAACATATCTTCTTCAAATTTTGGCAACTGACCAGTGCCGGTCATTGAAGCGCGGTTAGCCATAAAAGGTGGCTGAATCTCAACGTAGCCGTTTGCAGTGTGTGTGTTAAGAAAATAGTTAATAATCGCGCGTTCTAAGCGTGCGCCAAGGTCGCGGTAAAAGTGAAAACGCTTGCCGGTGACCTTCGCAGCGCGCTCAGGATCCAGAATGTTAAGATCAGCACCGATGTCCCAGTGAGCCTTAGGCTCAAACGGGAACTCGGTGGGGGTACCCCAGCGGCGGATTTCAACATTTTCGCTATCGTCCTTGCCTACCGGCACGCTAGCGTGAGGAATATTCGGAATCATAAGCGCCAGATCACGCTGCTTGGTTTCAAGCTCGGCAAGCTTTTGATCCAGCTCACCAACCTTTGCGGCAATTTCCTTCATCTCGGCCATAACGGCGGAAACGTCGCCACCCGCTTTTTTGATGGCGGGAATTTCGCGGCTTGCCTGATTTTGCTTGGCCTTGAGTGCTTCGGCTTCGGCAGTGATGGTG
>JAEWNU010000036.1 GCA_023456995.1 Bacillota bacterium | reverse complement strand
CTGTGCGATACGGTCACCGGGAACGATAATGTACGGTTCCGCTGAATGGTTAGTTAACCCGACCAAGATTTCGCCGCGATAGTCCGCGTCAATTACTCCGACAGCATTGGCGGGCACAATACCATGTCGAATACCCAGGCCGCTTCGGCCAAATACCAAACCCACGCTTCCCTCCGGCAGTGCCACAGCCAGGCCTGTAGGTAATAGCGCGGTATCTCCGGGCATAATGCAGGTTTCATCATTCGTGCAGGCTCTGAGATCCAGTCCAGCCGAGCCTTGTGTCGCGCGCTCAGGCAGAACCGCTTCGGCACGTACCCGCTTTATTTGCAGTGTCATAAAACCCTCCTGATTACTGCGCTTAGATAAAAAAATTCTATTTTCCGGCAGCAGAAAGCTGTCGACGCAATTTTTCAATCTCACGCCTAGCCTCATCCAACTCAGCACGCGCCTTTGCTGCATCCTCAAGATATCCAGTCAGCTGCGAGCGCATATGGTCCGCTGACTGTTCACTCTTATGGAAAGAATCAGCATATCCCATAGCGCAAAGAATCAGGGCCGCATTGGGCGAAAGCTTTGCATCGACATCCATCAGAGCACGTGCCTGAGCATCCAGCTCCGCCGCCAGCGCTTGGACATACTCTTCGCTTTCGGGAGACGCAATGGTATAAGCGGCTTCAAGAACTCTGATTTTTATGCGGTTAATCATAAAAGTGCGTTCCCTTCCTTTCTAAATTTATACCTTTATCTAATAAAAGTATCACAGAATATTATAGTACATTTTAAAGGTACTGCAAAGCCTTAAAAGTACTTTTTCTATAATTTTCATACGAAAAAGCGTTTGTTAATCATCTGTTATGTTTTTTCTTTATATTTTGGGCAAAAATAGTTCTTTTTGCCATGTTTTTAGCTGCTTCTGGCTTCGCGCAGAGACTTATACACTTAACACAATCAGACATTATCAAAAAAAACGAAAGCGCCTCCCATAATAGGAGGCGCTTTTGAGAAAAAATTTCTTACTTAACTTCGACCTTAGCGCCAGCCTCGGTGAACTGAGCAGCAAGAGCGTCAGCGTCAGCCTTGGAAATGCCGGTCTTGAGGGGCTTGGGAGCGCCATCAACAAGCTCCTTAGCCTCTTTCAGGCCAAGGCCGCAAGCATCCTTAACGAGCTTGATAACGCCCATCTTGGAAGCACCAGCCTCAACAAGAATAACGTCAAACTCGGTCTTCTCCTCAGCAGCAGCGGCTGCGGGAGCAGCACCAGCCATCATAACGGGAGCAGCAGCGGAAACGCCGAACTCCTCTTCGATTGCCTTAACAAGCTCATTGAGCTCGAGAACGGTCAGGGTCTTGATTTCTTCAACAAATTTAGTGATCTTCTCAGAAGCCATGATCATTTACCTCCTGTTAATTACATATTTTCAAAAATGGTTGCTGCCAATTATTCAGCAGCGGGGGCCTCGGCGGGAGCGCCTTCAGCGTTCTTTTCAGCGATGCTGTTAAGAGCGCAAGCAAGACCGCGCAGGTTTCCGGTAAGGGCAGAAAGCAACATAGAAAGCAAGCCTTCTCTGTTGGGCAGGTTGCCAAGCTCTGACACCTTAGCAGCGTCAATAACACCGCCATCGACAAAGCCAGCCTTGACCGTAAACTTTCCCTTGGAAGCGTCAGCGTACTTGGTCAGGATCTTAGCAGCGACAACAGCGTCCTCTCTGCTAACAGCAAGGGCAGATGTGCCGGACAGATGATCCTTCAGATCGTGAAAGCCTACCTGATCAGCAGCGCGTTCAAGCAGTGTGTTCTTGACAACAAAGTAGTCAACACCCGCCTCGCGAAGCTCACGGCGCAGCTTGGTATCATCGGCAACGGTAATTCCCTTGTAATCAACGAGAACACCGGCGACAGATTCCTGAAGCTTGACCACAAGATCAGAAACGACCTCCTGCTTTTGGGCTAAAATCTTTTCACTGGGCATTTTATTCACCTCCTGTGATGACTTGTATATCAAGTCCAAAGAAGAAAGCAAAAAAGCCCTCCCCACAATCGCGGGAAGGAGCTTGGACAAACACATCGAAAACTTTTCATGGTTTGCACTCATTCCTCGGCAGGCGGTAATCCTTTACGCGCAAAGCGCACCTGCTGTCTTTGGATCGTGACAACATTAAAACTATATCACAACAACATCTATTTGTCAATAAGTTGATAAAATTTAATATCTATAAATTTGTTGATTCTATTTTATAAAAAATCAAATTAACGTTTTAAAAGTTTAAAAACATAGCGTAACCACTCAACGCACTTTAACTCAATATAAACTAGGCTACTCAAAACGGTCTAGGACCGGTTTGTTAATATGCAGGCCATTAGATCCCTCTGATACTTAACATCACAGGGTGGTCTCTATCAAAACGCCCCGCAGAAACTGCGGGGCGTTAAAACCATATAACAACCTGTGCTGATTACTTCTCAGCCGGTGCGTTGGTTCCCTGGAACTTCGAGGGGTTGATCTTTACGCCGGGGCCCATAGTGGTGGCAACGACGCAGCTCTTAACATACTGACCCTTGGCTGCGGCAGGCTTAGCCTTGACGACAGCGCCCATCAGTGCAGCAAAGTTCTCCTGCAGCTTCTCAGCGCCAAAAGATACCTTGCCAATAGGGCAGTGAATGATGTTGGTCTTGTCAAGACGGTATTCAATCTTACCGGCCTTAGCTTCGATAACAGCCTTGGCGACATCGGGGGTAACGGTGCCAGCCTTGGGGTTGGGCATCAGGCCGCGCGGGCCGAGAACCTTACCGAGACGGCCAATAACGCCCATCATGTCGGGGGTAGCAATCACGACGTCAAAGTCCAGCCAGCCTTCGGATTGAATCTTAGCAACATACTCGTCGGAGCCAGCGAAATCAGCGCCTGCATCCAACGCCTTCTGAACATTGTCGCCCTTGCAGAATGCAAGTACGCGAACGGTTTTGCCAGTGCCGTTGGGCAGAACAACCGCGCCGCGAACCTGCTGGTCAGCATGGCGGGAGTCAACGCCCAGGCGGATGTGCAGTTCGACGGTCTCATCAAACTTGGCCTTTCCGGTTTTCAAGCACAGGTCCAATGCTTCTTCAGTTTCATAGAGCTTAAGTGCCTCGACAAGCTTGGCACTTTCAGCGTATTTTTTTCCGCGCTTCATTGCAAATCCTCCTTCTTACTCAATCACTTCAACGCCCATAGAACGTGCGGTACCGGCGATCATGCTCATGGCAGTCTCGATACTTGCAGCGTTCAGGTCGGGCATCTTGGTGGTTGCGATCTGGCGAATCTGCTCGCGGGTGATTTTACCAACCTTGGTCTTGTTGGGGACGCCCGAACCGCTTTCAATTCCAATCGCCTTTTTGATCAGAACTGCTGCGGGTGGGGTTTTGGTGATAAAGGAGAAGGAACGGTCTGCATAAACGGTGATGACAACCGGAATAACCATTCCGATTTCACCCTTCGTGCGCTCGTTGAACTCCTTGGTGAATGCCATAATATTTACGCCATGCTGACCGAGAGCCGGTCCAACAGGTGGAGCCGGAGTTGCCTTTCCGGCGGGAATCTGCAGCTTTACAAAGCCTACAACCTTTTGTGCCATTTTAACTTGCACCTCCAAAATTAGTGGTTAATTTGCGGGGCACATAGCCCCTCCCACAGGCTGCCGTATAAACAGCCTATACGCGAAATCAATCGCTTTTGTTTTGCTAAGATACTACACGAGCGCGGACACCTGCTCGAGCGAAAGCTCAACAGGCACGTCCTTACCCATCATCGAAACGGTTACGCGCACGAGACCTTTATCCTTCTCAATGCTGTTGACCCTTCCGATAAATCCGCCAAAGTAGCCGTCGATGATCGAAACATTATCGCCAACCGAGAAGTTGATCTCGATTTCGTTTTTCTCCACGCCTAAACGC
>JAEWNU010000035.1 GCA_023456995.1 Bacillota bacterium | reverse complement strand
GACCAGCTTCACCCGCATCATTATTGTACTTTCGTTTATGCGTAACGCACTTGGCACGCAGCAGTCTCCGCCCAATCAGGTTTTGGTGGGCCTTGCGCTGTTTTTGACGCTATTTATAATGACTCCGACTTTTGAAGAGATCAAAACCACCGCTTACGACCCTTATAAGGCTGGCAGCTATACGGCTACCGAGGCGGTGGAGGCGGCACAGTTGCCCTTGAAACGGTTTATGCTTGGGCAGACAACGCCCAAAGCGCTTAATCTTTACTTAAGTATCTCCGGCAGCGAGCTGCCAAAGGTAGAAGCGGAAGAAAACCCGGAGAGCCTGACCCGCCTAAACCTTTTTGTTATTGTTCCAGCGTTTATTACGAGTGAGCTGGAACGCGCCTTTTTGATTGGCTTTCTTCTTTATCTTCCATTTCTAATTATTGATATAGTCGTTTCCAGCGTGCTGATGTCGATGGGTATGGTCATGCTTCCACCTGCCACTATTTCGCTGCCATTTAAGATTTTGCTATTTGTCCTGGTGGACGGCTGGAGTCTGCTGCTTGGAACGCTTGTGCAGGGATTCTCATAACCTGCTGTTAAAATTTAAAGGCGGTGAAAAGCTTGACGCAGAACCAAATCATGGATATTTTTACACAGGCTCTACTGGTCGCGTTAAAGCTGTCAGCGCCTCTGCTGATTACCAGTATTCTTATCGGTCTTGTGGTAGCCATCTTTCAGGCCGCGACCCAGATTCACGAGCAAACACTCACCTTTGTGCCAAAGCTAATTATCATCGCTTTTATGATGCTTTTTACCGGAAACTGGATGATTAGCACCATGCTGGATTTTGTACACTGGCTATTCAGCCTTATTCTTTTGATATGAGGTTACCGTTGTGACAATACAGCTTCAGGGGCTCAATGTCTATCTATTGGTATTCGCCCGAATGTCAGGTTTTATTTTTTTCAATCCACTGTTGGGACGAAAGAATATTCCGTCTCAAGTCAGGGCCGGGCTTGTACTGATTCTCACGATGCTTATCGCTCCGGCGCTGCAAGCTCCAGAGGTCACTTATGATAGCGTGGACATGCTGTTTTCATTATTTCGCGAGTTGTCATTGGGTTTTATTTGCGGCTTTGTCTATCAGATTTTTTACTTTCTGCTGCTATTTATCGGTGATTGGATGGACACCGAATTTGGTATGGCTATGGCAAAGGTTTTTGACCCCGCGACCAATATTCAAGTTTCACTTACCGGTAATTTGCTCACAATTTTGTTTGCACTTTATATTTTTGCAACAGATAGTCACCTTGTAATGATTCAGATTTTTGCTATATCTTTTAAAATTGTTCCGCTTGGGGCGGTCAACCTTTCTGCCGAGGCTTTTCAGTTTGCGCTCCAGCTTTTTGTCGACGTATTTTCATTGGTGCTACGTTTGCTGCTACCATTCACCGTTGTTGAATTTTCTTTACAGATTGTCCTGGGCATTATGATGAAGCTGGTACCTCAAATCCATGTTTTCGTCATTAACTTTCAGCTTAAACAGGGGTTGGGACTTGTAATGTTATTTTTTATGGGTCCCGTAATTGCCTCGTTTTTGAATAATTATATTGTGATTATGCTTGAGAATATTAACCGGGCGCTGCTGATCCTCGCCTGACCTGTTTTAATGCGATTAAAAAGGGGGGATGAGAATGGCTGGTGAAAAAACCGAAAAAGCAACATCAAAGCGAAAACAAGATGAACGAAAGAAAGGTAATATTTTTAAAAGTACCGATCTGGTTACTGCGTTTTCGTTGCTTATTACCTTTTATTCATTGAAATTACTGGGGCCGTTCATTCTCCAGACGACGCAAGCCGTCATTCAGCAGTATTTTATCGCTGCCGGCACTCAAAAAGCTATTACCGATGCAGATACACGCATCTTTTTAATAGACGCCTGCCGCGTCATCGGGCTGACAGCACTTCCGCTACTTTTAATCAGCGGGCTTACCGCTATTGTTTTGACGATGGCACAGACCCGCATGCTGGTCACCACCGAAAGCATCAAGTTTAAATTCAGCCATCTAAACCCTATTAGCGGCATCAAAAAGATGTTTTCGTTACGCAGCTTTGTCGAACTCATCAAGGCCGGGTCAAAAATTACTGTTTTACTATATATCGTTTATCAGAAGCTCCTCGATTTTCTGCCAAAGTTCCGCACCTTAGTCGACATGGAAATCACCGAGGCACTGGGTGTAGTCAGTGATTTCATTATGTCCATCGTGTTAACCGCTGGTGTTGTGTTTTTATTGCTGGGCGTGATGGATTACGCCTATCAGTGGTGGGAATATGAAAAGAACCTGCGCATGAGCAAACAGGAAATTAAAGAAGAGTATAAGCATACTGAGGGCGATCCGCTTATTAAGGGTCGCATCCGAGAGTTGCAGCGTAAGCAGGCTATGAGCCGTATGATGCAAAATGTACCTAAGGCCGATGTAGTTATTCGTAACCCGACGCATTATGCCGTTGCAATCGCATATGACCCCGACCACGACCGTGCACCGCTTGTCTTAGCAAAGGGCGCTGACCTGGTTGCGCTACGCATTGTTGCCATCGCTGAAGAACACAAGATAACAACACTTGAGAACAAGCCTCTTGCACGTGGCCTTTTTGATGCGGTCGACCTCGGGCGCGAAATTCCAGAACAGTTTTACCAGCCGGTAGCCGAGGTGCTGGCCTTTGTTTACAGTCTGAAAGAGAAGGATTTGAAATAGTTGAAGAATACAAACAACATCTTTAACAACATTGTAGCGGTATTTATTGTCGCTATCATTTTGTTGCTGATTATCCCTTTGCCCACGGCGCTGCTGGATATGATGTTTATTATAAACCTTTCTATTTCGTTTGTGATCCTGCTCACCACCATGTATATTAAAGAGCCGTTGGAGTTTTCAATTTTTCCGTCATTGCTCTTAATTACCACAGTATTTCGCATGTCACTGACGATTTCATCCACCCGCCTTATTTTAAGCAACAATGGCAATGCCGGCAAGGTTATTGAAACCTTTGGTAAGTTTGTTATTCGTGGTAATGTCATCATCGGTTTGGTTATTTTTCTGATTATCGTCATCGTACAGTTTATGGTCATCACTAAGGGCTCCGAACGTGTGGCCGAGGTTGCCGCACGCTTTACGCTCGATGCGATGCCCGGTAAACAGATGGCGATTGACGCCGACTTAAACTCCGGTCTTATCGATGAATCTCAAGCGCGCCACCGCCGTGAAAAGGTTCAACGTGAAGCTGACTTTTTCGGCTCCATGGATGGTGCCACCAAGTTTGTTAAAGGCGATGCGATTGTCTCCATTGTTGTAACCATCATCAATTTGTTGGGCGGTATTCTCATGGGCTTTTTAAACCATGTTGGTACCTTCGGGCAAATTATGTCGATATATTCCACCGCAACGGTCGGTGACGGCCTAATGTCCCAGATTCCTGCGCTGCTAATCAGCATGGCCACGGGTATGATTGTTACCCGTTCAGCGTCAGAATCCAATCTCAATATTGAAGTTGTCAAGCAATTTTTATCGCAGCCTGTTGTGCTTATTTTGTCCGGCTGCGTCATGATCTCGCTTTCCTTTATCGGCTTCCCGCCGTTGCAGATTATTCTTGTGTCTGTTATACTAATATTTACCGGCACCATTATTTTACGCAAGCAGAAAACCGCGCTTGTCACCGCGGAAGCTGGGGCCGTGGCCTCCCCCACCGAAGAAGTGGCGAGCGAGGCTTCGTTTTACAAAAACATTGATAATGTTTACGGCCTGCTTAACGTTGAACCGATTGAGTTGGAGTTTGGCTACAGCTTGATTCCACTGGTGGATGAAGCCAGTGGCGGCAGCTTTATCGACCGCGTCGTCATGTTCCGTAAGCAGTTTGCTATCGAAATGGGCATGGTTATCCCTTCGGTTCGCTTAAAAGACAGTGGCCAGCTAAACCCCAACCAGTACAGCATCAAGTTTAAGGGTGAACGTATCACCATGGGCGATGTTTTAATTGACCACTACCTTGCATTGGCCCCCGACAGCAAAGTGCAATCCATAGATGGCATTGATACCATTGAACCAGCGTTTGGCATTCCAGCTAAGTGGATCAGCCTTGACAAAAAGATCAAAGCCGAGCTTGCAGGTTATACATTAATAGATCCCACCTCGGTGATTATTACCCACCTCTCCGAGGTCATTCGCCAGCACGCTTATGAGCTACTGACCCGTCAGGAGGTCAATAACCTGCTGGCAAATCTTAAGAAGACAAACGAAACTATCGTCAACGATATTATTCCTGGCATCGTTAGCGTTTCTACCTTGCAAAAGGTGCTGTGCAACCTGCTGCGTGAGGGTGTTCCCATCAGAGATATGGAAACGATTCTCGAGGTGCTTGGCGACTACGGCGCTTCTATTAAGGACGCAGATATGCTAACCGAATATGTACGGCAATCTTTAAAGCGTACTATTTCACATCAGTTTGCGGAAGCTGGACAGCTCAAGGTTATCACGCTCGATGCTAAAATAGAGAACATGATTATGGGCGCCGTTAAAAAACTCGATACAGGGTCATATCTGGCACTGGATCCAACGACTATACAGTCCATTATTTCGGCCTCCGGTGCACAAATTGACAAGATACGCGAGCTGGTTCCCCATTCGGTTATCCTTACCTCGCCGATTGTGCGCATGTACTACAAAAAACTAATTGATCAATTTTATCCCAATGTAATTGTGCTCTCTTTCAGCGAAATTGATAGCACTGTTCAGATACAGGCGCTCGCCAATATCGGAATTTCATGATCTTATTCCCAGCGAAGGGGGTGACAAGTTGTGCAGACACAACAGGCTCAAGACCAAGCCCAGTTCCTGCTGGATAGTTATTTAAAATCCCCTAGCGTCGCGCTTCGTAATGATCTTGTCTTGCAATATAGTTACATACCAAAGACTGTGGCTGCGCAAATGCGTGGCATTACAGCTTCCTATGCAGAGGTTGAGGATATCGTCAATAACGGTATTATTACGC
>JAEWNU010000034.1 GCA_023456995.1 Bacillota bacterium | reverse complement strand
GTTCTCGGTTATCATCATGTGCGTTGTGTTGTTCTACCGCCAAGGCATAATGGGCGACCGCGAATTCTCGTGGGAAGGCTTGATTGGCTTCTTTAAAAAGCCGTTTGCAAAAAAGGCGAAGGGCGGTGCGGCACATGAATAACAATGTATTGCGTTTAGAAAATGTTACGATGCAGTTTGGCGGCGTTGTAGCTGTCAACGACCTCTCGCTGGAGATTAACCGCGGCGAGATTGTCGCGCTCATCGGCCCCAATGGCGCGGGCAAAACCACCGCCTTTAACGTGATTACCGGCGTTTACACCCCAACCAACGGTGCAATCCATTTTAACGGCGAATTGATTGTTTCAAATCATCCACAGGGTGCGATGAAAAAACTTTATCAGGGAAGCGATGCCGATAAGTTTAGTCGGGCAATGGTTAAAACGCCTGATGCAATCACGAAGCTGGGTGTCGCCAGAACCTTTCAGAACATTCGATTATTTAAAAATCTGACTGTTTTTGAAAACGTGCTAATCGCACGGCATATGCGGTCAAAGGCCGGTGTGCTTTCTGCCACACTACGCTTGAACCGCGCCGAAGAGGAAGCTACGCGTAAAAGAACGTTGGAACTGCTTCAAATCCTTGGCCTTGAGGATTTAAAGGATGAAAAGGCCAACAACCTGCCCTATGGCAAGCAGCGCCGTCTTGAAATCGCGCGCGCATTGGCCACTGAGCCTGCACTGCTGCTTCTCGACGAGCCAGCCGCCGGCATGAACCCGCAGGAAACCGAGGAGCTGACTGATTTTATCAAGCAGATTCGGGATGATTTTGGCCTGACGGTTTTTATGATTGAGCATCACATGGATCTGGTCATGCGAATCTCAGACCGCATCTACGTACTGGATTTTGGCAAGACGATCGCTTCTGGCACGCCGAGCGAAATTCAAAACAACACACGCGTTATAGAGGCGTATCTGGGGGTGGCGGCCGATGATTAAGGTCAATGATTTAAAGGTTAACTACGGCGGCATAGAGGCTGTTAAGGGCATCTCGTTTGATGTTCCCGAAAAGAGCATTGTGACGCTTATCGGCGCCAACGGTGCGGGCAAAAGCACCACGCTGCGCGCAATAGCAGGCCTTGTGCCGATTAAGAGTGGCGAAATTACGTTTTTGAATGAGAAAATCAGCGGCATGCCCACTGAGGCAATTGTGTCAAAAGGTGTTACGCTGGTTCCGGAGGGTCGACGTGTTTTTGCTGATTTAACTGTGTTGGAAAACATCAAGATCGGTGCTTACCTGCGGCATGACAAATTGGATGACGACATCGCATGGGTGTACGATCTTTTCCCACGCCTAAAGGAGCGCCATTGGCAGGCGGCTGGTACCCTTTCTGGCGGTGAGCAGCAGATGTTGGCGGTGGCTCGCGCACTTATGAGTCGTCCAAAGGTGTTGATGATGGACGAACCGTCATTGGGCCTGGCGCCTATTATCGTGCGCGGTATCTTTGATATTATCAAGGAGATTAACCGTCAGGGTATGACGATTCTTTTAATTGAGCAAAATGCCAACATGGCGTTACACACCGCTGACTATGGTTATGTACTTGAAACCGGACGCATTACAATGTCCGGTGAGGGTAAAAAGTTGTTGGTGGATGAAGAGGTTAAAAAAGCCTATCTAGGCAGATAAAAGTTAAAAGCAGCCCGCCAATCGGTAAGATTGGCGGGCTGCTTTGCGTGTAAACAAGAGGCACTAAAAAGTAAAATGTGCATTGAATCAAATTTTACTGAGAACTCTATTGTCCGCAAGATTTTGAAGACTAGGAATTGCTGACGCGCGCCTTTTTCCACTTAAGTATTTTACTGCGAAAAGATTTAAAAGGCGCAACAGTGTTGATATGAATCCACTTCCAGACAGGCCAGTTAGAAGGCGTCGACGCTGCCCACTTTCTAGTACCGGGTGTGAACAACTCCGTCTCTTCGAGGCTGTTTAACCAAGAAGTCACTTCAAAAACTGTCGCGGTAAACGCTTCCTTTAGCGCCGACAATGAAGCTTCCCGATAGTGGTCATAAAAGCTTTGATACAGCGCGCCCAGCTGATTCCACTTATAGCCGGGCGCAGGCGTAATGACAATGTTACCCTGCTGCTCGTCGTGCTCCCAGTCTAACAACAAGTGCATCCAGCCTAGCTGATAAGCAAGCATCTCCTGCGGCGTGCGGTCAACACCGTCAAAGCGCAGGTTTTTATCCGCTTCCTCAATGTCGCCGAATTCTGCAATTAATAGAGCGGCTGTGTTTTCGACTTCGGCAATAAGAGCTTTTTTACCCGAATAGGCCTGCATACATATCACCATCCAAATTCTATAGTGAGGTTTATCTGAGGATGATTATATCTGCTTAAATGTGACAGCAGTATGTCATATTTGGAAGGGGAAGTTTATTCTAATGTTTCTAGTATAATGACTATAAAAGACGGTAGGTGCCGACTGCACACACAGTAGTATTCCTTAATTTTGCCGCACGCTGATTTCGCCGGTGAGGTTCTTGGCAAACAGCGCTGAGACCTCCTTGGGCGAGGTAGTATTGGCCAGAGCCCACATC
>JAEWNU010000033.1 GCA_023456995.1 Bacillota bacterium | reverse complement strand
TTATCACGATAGCTACCATCTACCAGACAGCGCAACATTTTATCTTCGGAGCGGTAAAGCAAATAACTTTTCTGATAATTCTGCTGCGTGTTTAGCTGACTAAGCAACCCAGCCAAAAACTTATAATTGGCGTTGATGGTCGGCTCTCCAGCAAGCGTATCAATCTGCTGCGCGGAGTAATATGAAATGACGGTGACGGCGGCGCGCATCTCTTCCATCGTCGTTTCACCAGCGGTGCGCAGTGCGCCGCCTTTGCGCACTGAGGGTGCCGCAAAACATATCAATGCCAGAACCGCACTTAACACGGCCGTTAGTTTGAGTATCGTGCCAAATCCATAGCTGCTTTTTTCTTCTAACTGCTTCATGTCATTCACTCCCTGTCAATGTTATAATGTATAAATAAGCGCAAAGCGCACCGTGAGATAATTGTCCCTCAAAAGGTAATTGCCCGTTTAAGAGGCGAGCCGTTACATTTCTCGGTATAATAGCCAATTTGGGATTATTATACCATAAACCGTGTCGTTTTACAGTACAATGCCCTTTTATTTGGAAGTATTTTGTGCCATAATGATAGTATAAAAGGTTCCGGCCGGGGTAGGCGCTTTAACCGCCCTTCTCCGCCGTTTAATAAAAGACAAGGATGTGTTTCTTATTTTTGAAATTCTTCAGCCCGAGCAATATGATTTGCTTGACCGCTTTGTAGAAAATCACCCCCAAGGAAGTTTTACCCAGTGCAGCAACTGGCGCAAGGTTAAAAATAACTGGGGATTTGAGGCAGTGGTCTGCCGTGACGACCAAGGCGAGATCATCGGCTCGGTTTCGGTTCTTATACAAAAGATTCCCCTGATTGGCAGCTGCTTTTTATACGCGCCGCGCGGCCCCGTCTGTGACCTGCACGACGAGGCAACGCTGCGCCAACTTAAGGCCGGTGTGGATGCGTTGGCGAAAAAGTATCGTGCCCACGTTTTCAAAATGGACCCCGATGCACTTGAGGATGATTCGGAATTCTGCCGCATCGCTAAGGCATTGGGCTTTGTCCGTTCTTTTGGACCCGATGGATTTGAGGGCATTCAAGCACGTTTTAACTACCGCCTATATCTCAATGACCGCGACGAAGAGGCGCTTTTAGCAAACCTTACGCAGCAGACCCGTCGCAACCTGCGCAAAGCGGTCAAATTCGGTGTGACGGTAAAAGTTGTCGGCGAAGAACACCTGGATGATTTTGTTCGTCTCATGGCTGTCACCGGCGAACGCGACGGCTTTGCCGTGCGCCCACGCGCCTATTTTGTTCGGTTTTTAGAGGCGCTGGGTGAGCATGCTCGCCTTTATATGGCGTTTTATGACGGCCAGGCCATTGCCGGAGCAATCACTACCAATTTCGGTGGCAAAACCTGCTATGTCTACGGCGCTTCTGATAACGACCACCGTGAGGTCATGCCAAACTACCTCATGCAATGGGAAATGATCCGCTGGGCTATTGAAACCGGCTGCACTGTGTACGATTTTCAGGGCATATCGGGAAACCTCGAAGAAGAGGGCAACCACATGTATGGCCTCTATCGCTTTAAGCGCGGCTTCAACGGGCAGATTGACGCCCTGTTGGGCGAGTTTGACTATACCTACCGCCCCGTCGCGGCTAAAATGGTCACCCACGCCATCGCCCTCAATGACCGGCTGCGCAAGCTAAAGCGGGGGCTCTCACGATGAATTCCCCTCTTTTCGCGGCGCTTGACCGCTATCTTGATAAAAACCGTGAACGGCTGCACATGCCGGGACATAAAGGTCTGTTGCCTATCCCGCTGGATGGCTGCGCACCTTTTGACGTCACCGAGCTGCCCGACACTGGCTGCCTTTATGATGGCGAAGGCGCACCTGTGGAAACTGAGGCGCTCTTTTCCGAGCACTATGGCAGCGGAGCCACGCTGCTGTCAACCGGCGGCAGCACCCTATGCATACAGGCCATGCTGGCGCTGCACTGCCCGGAAGGGTCAAAGGTACTCATGACTCGCGCGGCGCACCATGCGGCAGTCAACGCAGCGGCGCTGTTAAACCTTGATCCCGTCTGGCTGTTTCCCGACGAAATCACCGGCGTTCAAACGCCATTGCGCATCTCGCCACAGGCAGTCGAGGCTGCACTTTTACAAAATCCTAGTGTTTCGGCTGTCTATTTGACCAGTCCGGATTATTTCGGCACGATTTGCGATATCAAAACCATTGCAGAAATTACCCACAGCCACGGCAAGCCGCTTCTCGTTGATAACGCGCATGGCGCACACCTTATCTTTTTCGATAACCTGCACCCGATGGCGCTGGGAGCCGACGCCTGTTGTGATTCGCTTCATAAAACGCTGCCTGCCCTGACCGGTACAGCGCTGCTGCACCTCAAAGATGCCGCCCTAGCCGATGAAGCACGACGGCGGATGGCTACCTTTGGTTCCACATCGCCTTCTTATCTTATTATGCTTTCGGCCGATATGCTGCTGCCTCAGTGGGAAGCGCTGATGAGCGGTTATACCACGCTGGCGCAGAAAGTCTCTCAAC
>JAEWNU010000032.1 GCA_023456995.1 Bacillota bacterium | reverse complement strand
GTGGTGGAGGGTCTGTATCGCGATATCGAACGACGCATCACAGCGAGCCCGCCCGGACTATGTCCCGTCGACCTCTCAGCAGCGTTTCTCCACCTTTGTCACGCGCAGACCTGCGGAAAATGTGTCCCCTGCCGCATTGGGCTTGGGCAGCTAACCGCTTTGCTTAGGAATGTACTTGACGGAAAAGCAGTGCTTTCAGACATTGATTTGATCGAAAAGACTGCACGCGTCATTAGAGATACTGCCGACTGTGCCATCGGGCGCGAAGCGGCAGAGATGGTTTTAAAGGGCGTTAAGGGATTCCATGACGATTATGTCGAACATATTACCCACCACCGATGCCTTTGTAACCTCAATCAGCCAGTACCCTGTGTGGCGCTATGTCCTGCGGGGGTGGATATCCCCGGTTATATCGCGCTCATTGCAGAAGAACGTTTTGTCGACGCAGTGAAACTGATCCGTAAGGATAATCCGTTCCCCACCTCATGTGCTATGGTTTGTGAGCATCCGTGCGAAGCCAGATGCCGCCGCAATATGGTGGATGACGCCGTCAGCATCCGGGCACTTAAGCGCTTTGCGGTTGACCATGCGGGCGTGGTACCGGTGCCGGAACGCGCCGCACCCACCGGCAAGCGGGTTGCCGTCATAGGTGGCGGACCGGGCGGGCTTAGTGCGGCTTATTTCCTTTCGCTTATGGGGCACGAGGTTGAGGTTTTTGAAAAACGCGCCCACTTAGGTGGAATGTTGCGTTATGGCATCCCCAGCTATCGTCTGCCGCGCGAGCGCCTTCAGGAGGATATCGATGCCATCCTTTCTACAGGCATTAAGGTTAACCTCAATTCTCAAATCGGCAAGGATATTACCATCCGTGAACTGCGACGCCACTTTGACGGTGTATACATAGCCATAGGCGCACAGGCCGACAAAACGGTCGGTATTGCGGGCGAGGACGCCCGCGGCGTTATTTCGGCTGTCGAGATGCTGCGCGGCATCGGCGACGGTGTTATGCCTGACTTTTCTGGGAAGCGGGTTGTCGTTATCGGCGGCGGTAACGTTGCAATGGACTGCGCAAGAAGCGCCCGGCGTCTGGGCGCTGAGCATGTCACCATCGTCTACCGCAGACGGCGCGATGATATGACCGCCATGCCGGAAGAGGTTCAGGGCGCGGTTGAAGAGGGGTGTGAGCTTGTCACACTGCAAGCACCGGTGCGCATCGAACATGAAGAGGGTGATAAGGTGCTGGCGCTGTGGACCCAGCCGCAGATTATCTCCACGGTGGATGCCTCCGGCCGTCCGCGCCCGGCCAAGGCCGACGCACCCGAGCAGCGCATTGCCTGTGATTTGGTGGTTGTCGCAATCGGTCAGGGTATTGAAACCGCACCGTTTGAGGAATATGGCATTCCGATTAAGCGGGGTGTTATAGACGCCATGAGCTCCAGCGACGTCTGGACGATAACCGGCGTGTTCGCGGGGGGCGATTGTGTCACCGGTCCGGCTTCAGCCATTAAGGCAATTGCCGCAGGCAAGGTGGCAGCCGCCAATATTGATGAATACTTAGGTTTCCATCACGAAATTAAAACCGATGTCGAAATACCTGGTGTGCGTATTGCCGATAACCCTGCCTGTGGGCGGGTCACGCCAAGTGAGCGCACAGCTTGTGAGCGCCTGAGCGATATGGAATTGATTGAATACGCCATGACAGCTCAGGAGGCGGCCCAAGAGGCCCGCCGCTGTTTGCGCTGTGATCACTTCGGTTATGGTTCATTTAAGGGCGGGAGGACAAAAATATGGTAAATCTCACAATTGATCGCATTGCCCTCACTGTGTCGGAAGGCACCACCATTCTCGAAGCGGCACGCTCAATCGGTATTGGGATACCCAGCTTGTGCTATTTAAAAGATATTAACGAAATAGGCGCTTGCCGCGTCTGTATTGTTGAAATTGAGGGCATGGAAAAACTGGCCCCTTCTTGCAATACCGTTGCTGAAGAGGGAATGGTTGTGTTTACCAACAGCCCGCGCGTGCGTGAGGCGCGCCGGGTAAACGTTGAACTGTTGCTCTCCCAGCACGATTGCCGCTGTGCCGCTTGTGTGCGAAGCGGTAACTGTTCATTGCAGACGATTGCCAACGATCTTGGTATTCTAGAAATTCCCTACGCCGCCGACTATGCACCCACTGACTGGACGACGACCTTCCCGCTCTATCGCGATGCTGCCAAGTGCATAAAATGCATGCGCTGTGTACAGATTTGCGACAAGGTGCAGGGGCTAAATATCTGGGATGTTGAGGGTACCGGCTCACATACGACAGTTGATATTTCTTATAATCGCCAGATTGCCTCCGCCGATTGCGCACTTTGTGGCCAGTGTATCACCCACTGCCCCGTCGGAGCATTGCGCGAGCGGGATGACACCCAAAAGGTGTTTGATGCGCTGGCAAACAAGGATATGATCACGGTGGTACAGGTAGCCCCCGCCGTGCGTGCCGCATGGGCCGAGTCGATGGATATTCCTGATAGCGAGGCGACGGTGGGGCGCATGGTTGCCGCACTGCGCCGAATTGGCTTCAACTACGTTTTCGATACAAACTTTACCGCAGACCTAACGATCATGGAGGAGGGCAGCGAGTTTTTGGCGCGGCTTAAAAATCCGGCCTATCTTGACAAGCCGTTGTTTACCTCCTGCTGCCCCGGCTGGGTACGATTCTTAAAGGCGCGCTACCCGGAATATACTGAAAATCTTTCCACTGCAAAATCGCCTCAACAGATGTTTGGCACGGTGACCAAGACCTATTTTGCCAAAAAGATGGGCATTGACCCAAAGAAAATCTGCTGTGTTTCAGTCATGCCATGCGTGGCCAAAAAGCAGGAATGTGCACTACCGACCATGCAGGATGCCGGAGCAGGGCAGGACGTCGATATCGTCATAACTACCCGCGAATTAGCCCGCATGATGCGCTCAGAGCATATTCTGCTACGCAGCCTTTCTGAAGAAGCATTTGACAGTCCGCTGGGCGTTGCCACCGGTGCCGGCGTTATTTTTGGTGCAACCGGCGGTGTTATGGAAGCGGCTTTGCGTAGCGCCTGCTTCCTTGTCAAGGGTGAGAACCCCGACCCCGAAGCTTTTAAAGCGGTACGCGGTCTGGAGGGCTGGAAGGAGGCGGAATTTACTCTAGAGGGCAATAAGCTAAAAGTTGCTGTGGTCAGTGGACTTGGCAATGCCCACCGTCTGCTTGAGGCGATTCGTCGCGGTGAGGCGCGTTATGACTTTGTAGAAGTGATGGCCTGCCCCGGTGGTTGTGCCGGCGGCGGCGGTCAGCCTATTCATGACGGGTGCGAGCTTTCAGGGCCGCGCGGCGAAAAGCTTTACAAGCTGGATCAAAAGTCGGAGATCCGATTCTCACACGATAACCCCGAAATTAAGATTCTGTATAGGGATTTCTTTGGCGAGCCACTGTCTGAGAAAGCACATCACCTGCTGCACACAGATCATTTCGGCTGGAGCATGAACGAGCCGCACCGGGCTATGGATAGACGCTAAAACTGTTGCTTAAATGCCGCTTTTGGTATATGCTAAAAACGGAAAGGATGATGATAAATGAACAGTTTCGAGTTTTATAGCCCGACGAAGGTTATTTTCGGAAAAAGCGTTGAAAACCGTGTCGGCGAAGAGGTCAAGGCCCGCGGCGCTACCAAATTGCTGGTACATTTCGGCGGCGGCAGTGTCAAAAAGACCGGACTATTAGACCGCGTAGAAAATTCGCTGAAAGGGGCTGGCGTAGACTATATCCTGCTCGGCGGTGTTCAGCCCAATCCCCGGCTCAGCCTCGTACACGAGGGCATCGACCTTTGCCGCAAAGAAAAGGTGGACATGATACTGGCTGTTGGTGGCGGCTCGACGATTGATTCGGCCAAGGCCATCGCCATGGGTGTACCCTATGACGGCGATGTGTGGGATTTTTATGACGGTAAGGCAAAGCCTGTAACCGCCCTGCCCACCTGCAATATTCTGACGATTGCCGCTGCTGGAAGCGAAACAAGCGCCAACACCGTCGTCACCAACGAGGACGGGTGGATGAAGCGCGGCTTTGGTAACGAGTTGTTGCGCCCGGCCTTTACGCTGATGAATCCGGAACTGTTGTACACCCTGCCGGCCTATCAGACAGCCTGTGGTGTGGTGGACATCATCATGCATACCTTTGAGCGGTTTTTCTCCCCCGGTGGACTTAACGAGGTGACCGATCGAATTGCCGAGGTGATTTTGCGTACTGTCATGCAGTATGGCGCGGTGTGCGTCAAGGAGCCCGAGAACTTTGAGGCACGCTCGGAAGTGATGTGGGCGGGCAGCCTTTCGCATAACCAGCTAACCGGCCTTGGCCGCGTGACCGACTGGGCAACTCACCAGCTTGAGCACGAGCTTGGTGGCATGTTTGATGTGGCACACGGCGCAGGTCTGGCTGCGATGTGGGGTTCATGGGCGCGTTATGTCTATAAGCAAGATGTCATGCGCTTTGCGCGTTATGGCGTTAATGTGCTGGGCCTAAACCTCAACTATGAGAACCCCGAGGAGACGGCGTTAGCAGCTATTAAAGCAACCGAGGCCTATTTTAAGTCGATTGATATGCCAATCAACATTCCAGAACTGATGGGGCGCACCCTGACTGAGGACGAAATGAAAGAGCTTTCGGTCAAATGCACCACCTTCGGGCAGCGTAAAATCGGTGGCTTCGTCAAACTGG
>JAEWNU010000031.1 GCA_023456995.1 Bacillota bacterium | reverse complement strand
GTCACAATGGAAGATCTACTCGAAAGTATTGTCGGAAATATTCAAGATGAGTATGACAATGAAGAAGTGCTCGTGACACAAGAAGAAGACGGCACCTATATTCTTGATGGCTCTATTGGTATCTCAGACGCCGAGCAGCTCCTTAATTTCCATGTTCCGGACGATTCCGAAGCTGACACACTTGGTGGTTTTTTGATTGAACTGCTGGGCGGCGTCCCCCATGAAGGTGAAGATTCGCGCGATGTCATTTTTAGCGGTGTGACTCTTTCGGTTTTACGTTCAGACGAGCGACGCATTGAAAAAATTAAGGCTGTTATCCACTCAGAAGACGACTAAAAAGTTAAAGAGCTGCAGTTTGCTGCAGCTCTTTTTTCTATTTATAGATAATTACTTATGGTTTATTTATATTAATTATTTACTCATAATAATTTAATGCTGCTATCCGTATAATACCATATGTACTATTCTATATTATTATACAGATATTTGCTCTATCCTTGTTAAAAACAGTATTGTGTAATGCATAGTACTGTGTTATAATCAAACCGTACCAATCAGGAGGTGAGCCATGAATACTCAGCTGCGTAAAGGCGTTATCGAAATGTGTATTCTCGCACTTATAGATCGTCAAGATATGTACGGTTATGAAATTGTACAATCGATTGCGCGTCATATTGACATTAACGAGGGAACAGTCTATCCGATTCTTCGCCGCCTGACCATGGAATCCTACTTTTCCACCTATTTGGTAGAAAGCCGAGGCGGTCCCGCGCGAAAATATTACCGTATCACGCCTGTCGGAAAGGAATATCTCGCGCACTCCATGGGCGAATGGCGTAAAATGACCGATATTGTAGAGAAGATTTTAGGGGGGACAAAATCCGATGAGTCGATATGAATACTTAAAAACATTGGAGAACCATCTCAAGCTTTCACTCTCAAAAAATGAAATAAATGATATCTTGCGCGATTACGGTGAATATTTTACCGAAGGCGAAAACCAAGGAAAAAGTGAGTGGGAAATTATTGCAAAGCTTGGTGACCCCAAGGAGGTAGCGCAACAAATCATTTCTGAGTCACACAAAGGGAATGAAAGGGAGTCGAAAACGCTTATCCTTGCACGTATAACGGGTGCTCTAAAACGTGCAGCAGAGGCTGTCAGCAGCTTCGTAAAAACATCCAGCGGAAAAATTACACTTATTCTGCTTGTGTTGCTGTGTGCGCCTTTGTGGATTGGTGCTTGCGGTGCCCTTTTAAGCATAATATTTGCCTTCTTTGGTGGATTGGCGAGTTTAGCAATACTTTGTATTGCTGTTGTGTTGTTTGGTATTGCATCGGCTGTCACTACTAGCCTATTTATGAGTGTACTTCCCTTTACGGTGATTTTATTGCTTTTAATCTTCTCTGTCGGTTTAGTAGCTGGCGGTATACTGGGTCTTTCATTGCTGATGATTGCCTTTAACTGGGGATTAAAACTTGTCTTGCAGCTCTACCATTGGTTAAAAGCATACTTATCTACGAAAACTGGTGAACCTGTCATAGATATGAATACTGTATTAAAATAATTGGGAGGGAGAAACAAAACATGCTTAAAAAAACAGCCGTTATTTCCGCCGCTGTACTAGCGGTTTGCCTTGTCGCTTTTTTCGCGCTTTCTCCTCTAGCTATCTCTGACTCTGTTGCATTAGCCCAGCAAGCAGCACCTTCTTACGCCGTGTTATCGGAAATATCACAATACTCAGCTGAAAATATTCAGGTTTTAACACTTTCGGGCCGATGGATAGATTCTCTGGAAGTACGCCCCTCTGGCGACAACAAGATTCATATATTGACTGACAATTACAGCGTTACATCCCCTGTGTTCAAGCCACTATCTTCTGGCGATGGCACATTGAGACTATATTGCGCTTTTGAGGATCCCTCACCTATTACCCTTTTAGCCCGCGATAATATTCAGCGTCTCATTATCGCTTCTCTTAATAATACATCTCTTAATAAAATTATTTTGGAACTGCCCGCTTCGGTTGCTTTTGATCCTGGCGAGTATAATGAACGCTTCTATCATAATCTTTTTATTGACGAGCGCGTCACGGTTTTAGATACAGAAGAAGTACCCAGTGTAGAAGTGGAAGGCTTTGAGGATAGCGAAGAGACCAATGAAAATAACTATGAAGTGTCCTCAGAGGTCTTACCCACGCTTTAAAACCTTTGCGAAAGTTTTATAAAATTTTGTTTTTCCCTTGACAAATCTTTTTAGCTTTATTATGATAGTGACAATATTTTAAAAATGCGATGAAGAGGAACAGTAAGATTTTCTGCTGACTACAGAAAGCCGTCGGTTGATGTGAGACGGTGCAGCATACTATCCGAACTCGCCTCTAAGCAGCTGCCCGAAATGCGCACAATATGCACAAAGTAGATGCAGACGGTATCCACCCGTTAAAATGGCAGGGTATAAGATCGTAAAACCGATCCGTATCCGTTGAGTGGCATATCTTTTGTGATATGAATGAGAGTGGTACCGCGCAGGAGTTTTATCCTACGTCTTTCAATTGAAAGACGTAGGATTTTTTTGTTTTACTGCAAAATTACAACCCGAAGGAAAAAGGAGAACAGCAGCAATGAAAAACCATCAGAAATATCAAAGAGGCTATTTTATGCCCCCTGTCAACACTATGAAATGGGCACAGAGGGAATACATCGACCGCGCGCCGATCTGGTGCAGCGTGGATTTGCGTGATGGCAATCAGGCGCTTATCATCCCGATGAGCCTAGAAGAAAAGCTGGAGTTTTTCGAGCTTCTGGTTAAAATCGGCTTTAAGGAAATTGAGGTTGGCTTCCCTGCTGCCTCTGAAACTGAGTACGAGTTTTTGCGTCGCCTCATTGACAACAACATGATTCCCGACGACGTAACAATCCAGGTATTGACTCAGTCGCGCCGGCATATTATTGAGAAAACCTTTGATGCGCTCGCTGGCTGCAAAAACGCCATTGTTCACCTCTATAACTCCACTTCACAGGCTCAGCGTGACCAGGTTTTCAGAATGAGCATGGAAGAAATCAAAGGTATTGCAGTTGAAGGCGCTAAAATTGTCAAGGAGATGGCTGAAAGGACCCCGGGCAATTTCCGTTTTGAATATTCACCCGAAAGCTTTACTGGTACCGAAGTGGAATTTGCGCTGGATGTCTGTAATGCCGTCATCGACATTTGGGAGCCTACGGCCGAACGTCCAGTCATTATCAACCTGCCCGCTACGGTGGAAATGAGTCTGCCCCATGTTTATGCTTCTCAGATTGAATACATGAGTGAGCGGTTTAAGCACCGAAAAAATGTCATTCTCTCACTGCACCCGCACAATGACCGCGGTACTGGCGTCGCTGACGCTGAGTTGGGTTTGCTGGCAGGCGCCGACCGAATTGAAGGTACGCTGTTTGGCAACGGTGAACGCACCGGTAACGTTGATATCATCACGTTGGCCATGAACATGTTTGTGCATGGCGTTGATCCCATGATTGACTTTTCGGATATGCCCCACCTTCAGGAGGTTTATGAACGTGTAACCCGTATGCGTGTCTACG
>JAEWNU010000030.1 GCA_023456995.1 Bacillota bacterium | reverse complement strand
TAATTTCATAATTGTTGTCGTTACCCATGTAGAGTGGCTGGCTTGGGTCGCTGCTGCCCATGATGAAATAATAAGCGGAAGAAACGGTGATATCCTCAGCGGGTTTTGTAATTTGCAGCGTCTGCGGCACTTTTAAATTGACGTGGCTGGTGACCGCCTCAAAACTGCTGTAATCGGCCGCTGCGGGTAGCGCGAGAGAAAATACCAGTGCCACTGCGCATGATACTGCAAACGCGCGCCGAACAAAAGAATTCATTGATAGGCTCCTTTCCTGCCTGTGTGGCAGAAACATAATATGGTTTTACTTCTATAATATAGCGCTAATTTATGACTTTTTTATTGCAGTTAATAAAAATAAAGTTGAAAAATGTATTTTTATCTTCCTGTGAGTGGAGATTTAGTGAAAATATTCAGTTGTTTTGTTTAACCAGATGACCAAAAATTCCACAAATGACAAGAAGGATCATAAACTTAGGCAACAAAAATTTACGATTTTCATGAAATTATGCTGGCAATCCTTTGACGGATATGCCGTAAGATGATACAATTACTTATTGATTAATGGTCAAAGGAAAAGAGGAACAATGAGAAAAGCAAGTATACGGAGCGCCCTAAAAAATAGATATGCCCAAATGGGCGTTTATTCGATAGCCATAGGCTTTTTGTTGATCTCAGCGCTGGGATTTGCCATGATGAGCATTTTTGTCAGAATGGCTGGCGATTTGCCGACACTGCAAAAAGCATTTTTTCGCAATCTGGTTTCAGTTGCTGTGGCCGTTTATATGCTGCATAAAGGCGGAAATGGTTTTTCAGTACAAAAACGCAACCGTCTGCCGTTACTTGTTCGGGCGATCTCTGGTACAGCCGCGTTGGCTGCCTGTTATTACTCTTTTGACCATATGATAATTGCAGACGCAACTATTTTAACGAAGATTTCACCGTTTTTTACATTGCTTTTTTCGGCATGGTTGATGAAAGAAAAAGTGCGCCCCGTTGAATGGGGGGCACTGACGGTGGTTTTTGTGGGTTGTATTCTTGTCATTAAGCCTAGCTTTGATTTTGCAGCCATGACACCGGCGCTGTTTGCGGCATTTAGTGGTCTCGGCAGTGGTGTTTCGGTGACAATGGTTCGCTATTTGCAGCTGCGTGGTGAGAAGAGTGAAACCATCGTGCTGGCGTTTTCGTCCTTTTCGTGTCTGGTGTTTCTGCCCTCGTTACTTTTTAGCTATACCCCGATGACTTGGGCGCAGTTCGCCTGCCTTATGGGGGCGGGTACGGCGGCGACGATTGGCCAGTTTTGCATGTCGGCCGCGTATAAGCGCGCGCCTTCAAGTGTGCTTTCGGTGTTTGAATATTCACAGGTTCTATTTACCGCTGTGCTGGGAATGCTCATGTTTGCGCAGTACCCGGATGCGTATTCGCTGCTGGGATATGCGATTGTTATCGGGGCTTCGGTTATAATGGCGATGCACAGTAAGAAAAACAGAGAGATCAAAACCGATCATTTTTAAACACAGGAAAATAATATCTATTGACAAGCTTATTTTTCCGTGTATAATGATACCATATTTTAAAAGACAATGATGAGGAGAGTACGCTTGAGGCGCCTCGCAGAGAGTTCTTGGTTGGTGTAAAAGAACAGGCAAAACAGGCGGAACATGGCTTCTGAGTTGCGTGGGCGATATGTAGTCCATGACGGGTGCACCCGTTACAGTGCTGTGCTGTAAGCAGTTTTGCCGCAGCAGAGAAGGCTTATTGCGTGAGCTATAAGCGAATCAAGGTGGTACCACGGAGTTTTGCCGCTTCGTCCTTGCAGATAATTATCTGCAAGGACTTTTTTATTGTATAAGGAGTTTAGAACACATGATACAGATCATTAACCTTTGCAAAACCTTTGATGAAGTGACGCCTCCAGTCACTGCGCTAAAGAATATCAATTTGCAGGTGAACAAGGGTGATATCTTTGGCGTTATTGGCATGAGTGGCGCGGGTAAAAGTACGCTGTTGCGCTGCTTATCAATGCTGGAGGAACCGACCTCGGGCGATATTTTGCTCAACGGACGCAACACCGCGCATTTAAAAGGGCGCGAGCTGATTGAAGCGCGGCGCAGCATGGGAGTGGTTTTTCAAGGCTATAACATGCTGATGCAGAAAAATGTTTATGAGAATGTAGCGTTTCCGCTGACGCTAAGTAAAACGCCAAAAGCAGAGATTGAACGCACCGTTACCCGATTGCTGGAACTGGTTGGGTTGGCGGATAAGGCGAAAGTCTATCCAGCGCAGCTTTCGGGCGGGCAGAAGCAGCGCGTCGCCATTGCCAGAGCGCTTGCGACGAACCCACAGGTGCTTTTGTGCGATGAGCCGACTTCGGCGCTCGACAGCTTGACGACACGGAGCATTTTGCAGCTTTTACGAGACATCAACCGTGAATTAAACGTCACAATTTTAATTATCACCCACGAGATGAGTGTGGTCAAGGCGCTTTGCAATCGTGTTGCTGTTATTGATGAGCAGCACATCGTTGAAAGCGGTAACACACAGGAGATTTTTGAGCATCCCAAAAGCGATATTACTAAACTGTTGCTGGGATATGAGGTGCGCGTATGATTGAGATGATAATAAAGTATTTTCCCTTATTGGCAGAGGGAACGGTTGATACCATTTATATGACGGTGATTTCTACGCTTTTTGCCTACATACTGGGCTTGCCGATGGGTATTTTGCTGTTTATCAGCAAGCGGGGCGGAATTGCCCAGAACATAGGCTATCATGCGGTGTTTGGCTGGATTATCAACATGCTGCGCAGCATTCCATTTATCATTTTGCTCATGGCCATTTTTCCGTTCACACGTCTTCTGGTCGGCACTATTATTGGCAATAATGCAGCTATTGTCCCGCTGGTTGTCAGCGCAGCGCCCTTTGTTGCCCGTATGGTCGAACAGTCACTTGAAGAAATTGATGTTGGTGTTATCGAGGCAGCACGCTGCATGGGCGCGACCAATTTTCAGATTGTTACCAAGGTACTGCTGATCGAAAGCATTCCCGGAATCATTCGCGGCTTAAGTATCACCACGATTACTCTAATCGGCTATGGCGCTATGGCGGGTGCTGTGGGTGCCGGTGGCTTGGGCAAAATCGGTTACAGCTATGGTTTTCAACGCTTTAACCCCACCGTGATGTACATGACTGTGGTGCTGCTGGTGATATTGGTTTGTATTATTCAGGCTATATTTAATCTTGCAGCATCTAAAATGGACAAACGTAACAGATAA
>JAEWNU010000029.1 GCA_023456995.1 Bacillota bacterium | reverse complement strand
GGCTATAGAAAACTGTTTGGCCGTTTGATATGCCCCGATAGCGTTTTCAATATCATCGTAGTAATTTCCGGTGCTAATGTACCAGCCATAAGGTTCGAATTTTTGAGTAAACCCGCGTTTTCTAAATGAACCTTCCCCACCGGGCTTGGTAAAATAAAAGTCGGTAAAATCGCCACCGGGCTGATTGCCAGCTTCGATCAAGTTGCGAATGTAATAATTTCCGGCCAGATCCTGATTATCATAACGTAGCTGGCCCTCGTACTCGGGGTTCATATGAACAACGCAGGTGCCGTCCGCAAGGTCAGCCCAAAAATAGCCGCTGCCATCAACGCCGTAACGGGTGTCGCGCACGATTTTTTTCGCGGCTGCCATCTCCTGCGTCTGTGTAATTTCGCCGTCTAGGTACCGCTGATGATTGACGGTTAAGACACTAATCAGATTTTCGGAGCTGGTTTGAATGATGCTGTCAAACTTCTGCGCTTCTGCAGCAATGGCAGAATTGTGGACTGTCGTTAGCTCATAAAGTGACACAAGGCTTTCCAGTAGTACTGTAATTAAGATTAAAGCGCCAAAGAAATTGACCAATTTTGTGCGAATTTTCTTTTGCCGTATTTTTGCGTTTGCCATCTGTATACTCCTTTATCCAAATATGCCAAGATGAAATGCACTTACGAAGAAGCGTTATTTTTTATGACTGAAGTTTGCAGAATCCCCTTCTCTTTACCTTTTTTATGGTTTTTTAGACAAATACAGTCTAACACTTTTATAAAATTTTATCAATTAAATCCATGTAAAATTAGTAAACGGTTTCAATTTATATAGACTAACCCAAAAAAGCGATCTTAACTGCGGATACAAATTGTAAAATTTGCCCTCGAAATTTGTATAAATATAACACCAATAAATAACACTGTAAAATGATAAAATTCTATAAATTGCAGATAGTAATGAGGGGATGATTTATCATCAATAACTTAGAATTATTTTTATCGCTTGATCGTTTATTGATAGGTGATAACGCACCCGCAGCTCAAATAGATAACATTGCTCGACAGGCTGAGTTTAAGCAATCAGCATTTTCAGCTCTGATTCTTCAGATGTCAACGCCGCAGTCTCCTGTGCATCATCCGGAGGGGCATGTCTGGAACCACACCTTGCTGGTGGTGGATAGGGCTGCGGCACGCAAAACATTTAGCGCTTTCCCACGTGCATTTATGTGGGCCGCTTTGTTGCATGATATAGGAAAGCCAGATACAACTAAAAATCGCCGGGGGCGCATAACTGCCTATGACCACGACAGAGTGGGCGCGGATCTGGCACGCGCGATTTTGCAGCAGGTGACTGATGAGACCAATTTTTTGGAAGCGGTGGTGAGTCTGGTGCGCTATCATATGCAACCGCTGTATGTCGTAAAAGGCCTGCCTTTTCAGGATATTGATGGGATGAAATCGCACACCAGTGTAGCCGAGGTAGCGCTATTAAGTTACTGTGACCGTCTGGGACGCGGCAGTGTAGACCGGCGCGCAGAGGCGCAGGCAATTATCACTTTTTTAAAAAAATGTAATGAAAGGACCGATTTTGCATGGCTAAGGCAGGTATGAGAAGACCCGACCCCAAAGAACCGCACGGTACAGAGAGCAACGAAAAGCAAAACTTCCCCAAGAATGAAGTCACACCAGTTCCGGAGATTCACGGTAAGGCTAGAAGCGGCAAGGAAAAAGCAAGGATTATTCCTCCAGGAGTTCATTAATGATTAGAAGAAAGACATGGTAATATAAAGCCGTTACCGGGCATTATGTCCGGTAACGGCTTTTTTGAATATTAGGCGTGCGATTTAAACTGGATAATAATTAATGATGACCGCTTTGAGGGGTGCATTACCGCAGGCGGTATAGGTGTGCACACCTGACGCCACAAAACTAATGGCATCGTCTGAATGAAGGGTATGAGTGCAACCGTTTACCGTCAGCGCTAAGCAACCCGCAAGCACCATTATAAATTCCTGCGCCTTTTCACAGTGACCAAGCGACTCATAACTGTGCCCGGAATCCATCTCCAACTGGAAAAGTTCAAAATTTCGGTCCGGTGCGTTCGTATAATAACAAAAAATGCGGTAATGGGTGTCGTCACCGTGCTGAACAGCGAGATCAGATTTTTTAAGCACCTTTGCGGTGATCGCTTGCTGTTCCAGCAGTGCGGTGTAGGGGACTTTAAGACCATTGGCAATTTTCCATATCGTATTGATAGTGGGGCTGGTATCGCCCTTTTCAATCTGTGAAAGCATTACTTTGCTGACTCCGCACTGTGACGACAACGCGCCAAGGCTCAGATTGCGCTGGGTGCGCAGTCGGCGTAAATTTTCAGCAATAATTTTATTAACTTCCATGCTGCGCTCCTTAAAAATTAATTGACAAATATAATGAACAAATGTAAATTATATAGTACAAACATTTTCTTATCATCCCTATCATACCGCACAGGTGAGAGGAGCACAAGAATAAAAATGAAAGAATTAAAAAGGGCATTGGTGGTGGCCTTTCCACATACTCTTCCAGTCTTGACCGGTTTTTTGGTGTTGGGGGCGGCCTATGGCATGTTAATGCAAACTAAGGGATATGGGGCGATTTGGGCAGTGCTCATGAGCGCTATTGCATTTTGTGGCAGCATGCAGTTTGTAGCCATTACGTTGCTGACGAGGGCATTCGATCCAGTTCAAGCGTTTTTACTTAGTCTTATGGTCAACGCACGCCACCTGTTTTACGGAATCTCCCTGTTGGAAAAATATAAGGGACTTGGCGCGATACGCCCTGTTTTAATCTATACACTTTGTGACGAGACCTTTTCCATTTCCTCAGGCGTGACACCACCGGAAGGGATTAGCCGAAAGTTCTTTTATCTTTCAATCTCGTTACTTAATTACATATATTGGGTTTTTGGCACCTTTCTCGGCGGCGTGGCGGGGCAATTGTTCACCTTTGATACGACCGGGCTGGATTTTGTATTAACAGCGCTGTTTGTGGTGCTGTTTATTGAACAGATGAAAAAACGCGAGAACAACCTGCCCGGTCTAATAGGGCTGATCTGTACAGCTGCCTGTTTAACTGTTTTCGGGGCGCAAAGGTTTGTAATCCCCGCCATGCTGCTTATTCTCGCCATTCTACTTTCGCGGAGGGCTAAACCATGCTGCTGACACCGTTTCAAACCCTTGTGATGATCTTTGCAGTTGCATTGGGTACCATAATTACGCGCTTCGCGCCGTTTTTGCTGTTTCCCGAGACACGTGAGCAGCCAAAAACGGTTATTTATCTTGGGCGGGTGCTGCCGCCAGCGATGATGGGGCTGCTGGTGGTCTATTGTCTCAAGGGTGTCACATTTTTACGCGCGCCTTATGGCTTGCCTGAGGCTGTCGCTATTTTGATAACGGCTGCCCTGCACAAATGGCGTGGAAACGCGCTGTTGAGTATCTGCCTCGGAACCATGACTTATATGTTTTTGGTACAAAAGGTATTATAACTGCTTAAAGTAGAGGTCCTGTGGAATTTCCACAGGGCCTCAAGTATTACGAAGTAAGTAAGTCTCCAGTTTGATGCACACGATTCCCTAATCTATGATCATGCCGCGGCTACCCAGCGTTCAAATCATCTAACTATTATCGTAAAAAACAGTTGCTTGTCTATGACCACCGTGGCGCTTTTGACCGTTGTGTGGTACAATATCTATATTAATAGATGCAGGGGAGGCGCAAGAATGCAGGAAAAACCCAAAGTGGACGATTTGTTGCAGTACGAGGCGCAGCCCGATGATAAACAGCAACGGCAGATTGATGATATGCGCAAAAAATATGTCGGTAACGGCATGGCAATTGGCATGTGTATTGGCGTGGCCGGCGGCATGATTTTTATTTTAAAACATGGCCTTGTTGCTATTATTATCGGGGCGTTGATCGGAGCTGTTCTCGGCATGCGCACTGGTCTGGAGATCTTTAAAAGGCGGCATTAATAAGTGCTAGGGAGCTGTTTTTATACGACGAGTGCGTTATGAGGCATCGGTTTTTGATAGGGTATAATCCACCAATCCCAAATTTAAATCCACTGTATGTGGGATGCCATCAATCGTGCCGCGCGAGGTATATTGCCACATTGAAAAGTCGTAGGGGAAGAATGGCTGCTTAAAATATTGGGCAAACCACTTATCATAGCCTTCAAGCCGGGCAAGGTCAAGGTGCATAATCATCCACCTAATGTTGCCATATACCATTGGTGTGTAGCCCGCAGCCTTGATCTTTTCGCAAAAGGCGATGGTGATATCAGTGCGCTCATCTTGGGTTAACGGGTTGGTGCGGGCGTCTTCGTCATCTACCTCCTCCATGTCGAAAACAACAGGGTAGGTGATGTTAAAACCTGCCAGCTTATTAAGGACGAATTGGGCTTCTTCTTCAGCTTCCTCAACTGTGATGGCTTGAGAATAAAAGTAGACCCCCACCGGGATGCCCGCCGAAATGGCGCCCGTCATATTCGCTTCATAGCGGTCATCCAGCCGGATGTCGCCAGTGCCATAGCCGCGATAGCCCAACCGGATGATCGCGTAATCGACACCGGCAGCCTTCACCTTCCTCCAGTTGATGATGCCTTGATAACTCGATACGTCAATGCCAAGCAGTGAGATATCCTCACCGCTCGGCTCGTAGGTGCGAATACCATTCTCCCGCGGCACAATATATCCGGCGTTAAAGCTGCTCTTTTTCAGCGCGTTGTTAATCGGTACGGTTTTAAGTTTGTTTTCATCCCACAGCACAATTCTGTCAGTAAAAAAACGCTGTAAAAATTCGATTGAGACGCCGTCACGCTCAGCGTAATCGAGCATGACTGACACCGGTATGGTCGGTTCTGAGAATCCTTCAATCCCATTGGAATCGGTTACAACGGCGGCCGCCGCTATGGCGTCCTGCAGCGCCGCGCCGGTTCGCAACAGTAGCGCAACGGTGGCTATGTTTGTGGTGATGAGCAGGACGATAATTAGCGTCACCAGCACCTTTGCGGCGGAGCCGCTTTTTCTTCTTCTGGTTTCAGTTATGTAGGGCATGGTGTCCTCCATATTGGAATTTGTCGCAACGCGGCAGTTATTGTCTATAACTATACCATGTTAAGCACTGTTGCGGCAACGTTTCACGGCGCAACGTACAAAACAAAAATATGGCAAAGCGCCTTAAAATAGAAGGCGAAAGTCAAAATATAAAAGAATAGCCGCATTGTGGTATAATTATTACTATGACGGCAAGCACACTGTTATCCTGCCAAAAGCACAGATTACGGCGGCAAATGATCTGTTTTGGTAAGTCTTATTACTGATAGAATCAGCCAACGTTCTTAATCATTTTGGCGAGTAACAGCATTAACCGGCACAGGAGGACTTTTTTTCATGGGAATTTTACTTAAAGGGGCCGAGACAGCTGCGGCATTGACCGAAAAGGCAAGGGAACGGGTAGTGCAGCTGCGGCAAAAGGGTGTTGAACCCACGCTGGCAATTGTGCGTGTGGGCGAGCGAGAGGACGATCTGGCCTATGAGCGCGGAGCAACTAAAAGATGTGCACAAGCCGGGGTGGTGGTTAAGTCATTCGCACTACCCAACGATGCTGAACAACCCGAGTTGTTGAAGGTAATTCAAAAATTGAACGCCGATTCCACAGTGCATGGCGTACTGATAATGCGACCACTGCCCGAACATTTTGACGACGAGGCAGTTTGTCGCGCACTTTCACCTTTAAAGGATGTAGACGGCATTACCGAAGGCTCGGTAGCGGCAGTCTATTCCGGCAGTAAAAAAGGTTTTGCCCCCTGTACGGCGCAGGCGTGCGTCGAGATTTTAAAGCATTATGACATCCCTACCACGGGCCGTAGGGCTGTGGTGGTGGGGCGCAGTCTGGTTATCGGAAAGCCGGTTGCCATGCTGCTACTGGCTGAGAATATGACCGTGACGGTTTGTCACACTAAAACCGAGAATTTACCCGATGTTTGTAAGGAAGCTGATGTTTTAGTTGTCGCCGCGGGCAAAGCCGG
>JAEWNU010000028.1 GCA_023456995.1 Bacillota bacterium | reverse complement strand
GTATACGGTGGGACAAAGTTGGATTATGCATGAGGCTTTATAAACCCTCAATAGCAATATCATGCGTGTTCTTTTCTTAGGTCATTTCGGTTTTCTTAAACAAAGGCCAACGGCAAACATTAGTATGAAAAGCTCATGATTAAACGGTTTATCTATAAATAATATAGTGCTTGACATAAAATTTTTATTCCGTTACGCTGGAGTCATGAGATGGCGCCAACTCTTAAAAACAACGAATGGAGAGTTTAAAAATGTATCATGGAAGGTTTATCGGAACTCACTATCAAGCCGGATACAAATGGGGTCATCTTCTGCTCAAAAATGGGAAAAAGCTAGATCATTGCCCAACCTTGCGCTGACAACTGAAAAATATGACTTTGCCAAACAATGCATCAAAGAGTATCAAGCTTATTTCCCGGAAGTTCTCAACGAAATACAAGGTATTGCGGATGGTAACCAAGTACCTTTGGAAACGCTTCATGCACTGCTGTTTTGCATGTACTGCTTCGAATTCGATAACAAATGCACCTGCTTTGCTTTGAGTACGGCCGACGAAATCGTGTTTGCAAGGAACAGCGATTTCCTCGTGAGTCTTGAAAAGCTTTACATGAATTGTCTTTATCGGCTCGAGAGCGGGTATGCATTCAATGCAAACACAACCGCCTTTGTTCAAATGGAAGATGGTATAAACCAGCACGATTTAGCGGTTGGGCTTACGTTTGTCTATCCCCATATGCGGAAACCGGGTTTTAACGCAGGAATGCTGCTTCGGTATCTTCTGGAGAAGTGCAAAACAACCGCTGAAGCTATTAATGAACTGAACAGGCTTCCCATCGCATCGGCACAAACATTGACCATAGCAGACAAAGACGGTGAAATTGCAGTTGTGGAGTGCAACCCCAAGGAAATTGAAGTTATCCAGCCACGCGTCGGGGAACAATTTGTTGCAACTGCAAACAACTTTAATTCCGAAAAAATGCGTGCTTATCGCAATCCAAGAATCGATGACTGGCGTTCGGATGAACGCTATCAAACTGCACTTTCCGCATTGTCAAATAATAAGGATCGCTACACCGTTGCTTTTACAAAGGATATTCTGTCTGGAAAATACGGCTTCATGTGCCAATATAATCGTAAGCAAAATGCCGACACAGTCTGGTCCGTTGTTTATGACCTAAAGCGAAAGCAGATTTGGCGCGTAGAAGGCAACCCTTCGCGAAAGCCTTTTAAGGAAGACACTCGGATGAAATTGCATTAGGTGACAGATTGCAGTATAGCGCCGTTTAATTTTGATGGCCGTCTAGGGCTGTATTCTCTTCTCATTACGCGATTAAAAAAAGAATCTATAAAAACGGGCAGCCGCAGTACTTGCGGCCTGCCCGTTTTTTAACACTTGGATTCGGCAAATAAAAAACGTAAGTTGATGCTTTAGCCTATCAACTCGAGAAGCATCTCTCTGAGCATCTCTGGGTTACCCTTACCCTTGGTCGCGCGCATGCACTGACCAACCAGGAAGCCCAGAACATTGGTCTTTCCGGCCTTGTATTCGCCGACCGCTTTTTCATTGGCAGCGAGCACTTCAGCCACAGCGGCTTTAAGCGCAGAGGTATCAGAAATTTGCGCCAGACCCTTGTCAGCAATGACCTTCTCGACGGTGGTGTCGTTAAACATAATCTCCTCGATAACGGTCTTGCCCGCGGTGTTGGAGATGGTCTTATTTTCGATGGCGGTAATCATATCTGCTAGATTTTTCGCGGTCAGCTTAGTGTCAGCCAGCGCAATGTTGCGCTCGCCCAAGATACGGGCCACATCACCGTTAAGCCAGTTGGCAACTGCCTTGGCAGATACACCAAGTATAACAGTCTCGTCAAACAATGCGCCTCTATCCTGATTTTCCACCAACAGGTTCGCATCAAAGCGCGGTAGATTGTTTTCTGCCATATAGCGCTTGCAGCGGGCATTGGGAAGCTCGGGCAGTGACGCCTTTAATTCATCAACATGCTCTTTTGGCACAACGATGGTCAACAGATCAGGCTCGGGAAAATAGCGATAGTCCTGCGCGTCTTCCTTCGAACGGAGCACAATGCTTTCGCCGATCATATCGTTCCACTTGCGGGTCTCCTGAGAGATGTGGCCACCATCCTCAAGCACCTCAATCTGACGCGCCGACTCGTAATCAATGGCACGAACCGCCGCAGAGAAAGAGTTGACATTTTTCATCTCAACACGCGTACCAAACTTTTCTGAACCGACAGGGCGAACCGAGACGTTAACGTCACAACGGATGGACCCTTCCTGCATTTTGCAGTCGGAAATATCGAGGTATTGCAGAATGGATTTAATCGTATCAAGATAGGCCTTGGCTTCCGCCGAGGAGCGCATGTCCGGCTCGGACACAATCTCGATCAGCGGCACGCCACAGCGGTTGAAATCGACGAGCGAACCAGAAAAGTTATCGTCGTGAATCAGCTTGCCCGCATCCTCCTCAATGTGGATACGTGTGACGCCAATCTTCTTAGTAGTGCCCGCGTCGTCGAGCATCACCTCGACCCAGCCACCCTCACACAGCGGGACATCGAACTGCGAAATCTGGTATGCTTTGGGCAGGTCAGGGTAAAAATAGTTCTTTCTATCCTGCTTGCAGATGTTATGAATCGTACAGTTGAGTGCATGGCCCATCTTGATGGCGGAATTGACCACCTCTTCGTTTAAGGTGGGCAGCGTGCCGGGCATGCCAGTGCAGATTGGGCAACAGTTGGCGTTTACTTCCCCGCCAAACTGGTTTTTGCAGGCACAAAATATCTTGCTTTCGGTATTCAATTCGGCATGAACCTCAAGTCCGATGACGATCTCGTAATCTTTTCTCATCTTTTGCGTCCCTCCTTAACCGATCACGGGGATTTTCTTAAACCCGCCAACAAGCTTC
>JAEWNU010000027.1 GCA_023456995.1 Bacillota bacterium | reverse complement strand
TTGTAATTCTTTGTTATATCATTTTGAATATCAATTACTACTAAAGCTTTTTTCAGCATAGGGTTTTCTCCCGATAAGTTGATAGGGAAAGTTTTTTTCATAAAATTTCATCTTTCGATGACGAGTGTAAAACCGCCTGTCAATTGAAAGACGGCTCCCTCAAAGGGTATTCATATCGGCGAAGGCGTTCCACTAGAACCCCTTTCTTCATTATGCGTTCACACTCCACGCCCTGCATTGCTCGATGCGCTTTCCATTATCGCCCTGTTGTTTGTCATAGGCGAATTGGTTGAGCAAATCGCAGGGAAAGTCACTGCATTTACCGCAATGCTCCAGGCCTTTATCTTCGCAGCAACTTTTTACAGGGCAGGAATCGCCCCAAAACGGTTTGTCAATATGTATACAGCTTGCGCAATTCATCTTGTCCCTGTATTCACACTCCCTACACAAAATACCACACCTTGATTCAACCATTGTCATGCCCTCCGATGTTTCTTTTTATGCTATTTTAGCACGGCAAACACGACAACAGGGCGTCTTGTTTATTTGTACCTCGATAAAATATTTTCAGCGGCGGTTTTCAGATTTTCCACGATATATTCCGGCTCTAACACTTTTACTTTGCCGCCAAAGCCGAGCAGCCAGACTAGAATATAATCGCGTTTCGTAAACTTGATTTCAAAACGCAATCCCTCGGCTGTTTCTTCGTAGCAATGGGGTCCGTAGGTTTCGATAAGCTGATACTTTTCTGATGGATCAAACAGCGCGACCAGTTTATTTTCTTTATCTTCCTCAAACCACGCTTTAAAGTCACGCTTCTCCGTCGGGATTTCGCGTGGTACAAACCTCTCGCCACATAAACGAAGACTCCACAGGCGTTGGAGTTTGAACAGCCGAAAATCTGACCGCTCCAAACAAAACCCGAAAACATACCACGCTGTCCATTGAAAAATAACGAAGTATGGTTCAATATGGCGATGGGATTCACCTTTTTCGTAGAAATAGTCAAACTCAATGATCTGACCGTAAAGCACGGCGCGTTTTATCAGTTCAATTTTATCGGTAAGTTGCCCCCTGTCATGCGAAGCGAGGTCGATAATGACAGGCTCGCGCATTGAAACAACCGCGTCAGTATTGGCGCGGAGTTTGTCTAAGACGCGCTCGATATTTGACTGCTCCGACACGCTGCCAATCCCTTTCAACGCGGCGATAATACTGGACAATTCATCTGCCGTTAAGACGCTCTTGTCCAGTTTGAACCCTTCGGCGATCGAAATACCGCCGCCGCTTCCTTGATGGGCCACTACGGGGATTCCCGCCCTGCACATTGCGTCAATATCGCGCCCGATTGTACGGCGGCTGACCTCGAACTTTTCAGCCAACTCAGGCGCGGTCATGCGGTCTTTTTGAAGAAGTATGGTAAGTATACCAAGTAGTCGGTCGAGTTTCATCTTTCATCACCAATATCAGTATAACACAAAAACACGACAACAGCGTGTCGTGTTTCAAGGTATAAATACTCCACCTGCACCTTATCCACAAAATGCTCCTGATAACAGGGGCGCTTTTTCATTTTACCACAGGTAGGTAGTTAAGTAGACTAGATAAATCATTATAGAATTGATTGGAAGCATTGAAAAATATGGCTATTTTTGGTATAATCAATTATCGGTAGGCTATGCGCCTGTCTAATTGTGCATGTGTGCCGTACAGGAATTACGTTCCTGTACGGCGTTTTCACAGGTGTAAATTTAGCAATAATCAGCAACTCGTAAATTGGTATCTTATACCACTTGAAAGATGAAAGAATGAAATTAAAACCTAAGTGTGTATGCAGTAGAACTAGAAAATATTTTGAATCTTTGCCTAAATAAAAATCAAGCATATTTTTACTTGCGTACGTATTTCTAATTTATAGTCTTGTTGTGTAACGCTTTGAATTCTTTGGCCTCAAATGATAACTTTACACCCAAAGGTGATTTCTTTTAATTTGCTAATTTGTATATAATATGGGGGAAATCTTTCTTTTTATTAAGGCGTTTACCTGAGATAAAGGAGAGTACTACTTCAAGAAGGGGAGGTGATTTATCTGCTAAATCAAAAAAGTAATGCATATTGCTTTCCTAAACTGTTAGAGGGACAGCTTACTCAGATGCTTAATTATCCACTTATTCTGGTTGAAGCACCTTCGGGATTTGGCAAAACCACGGCCGTAAAAGCGTATCTGAAGTCGGATGTATCACTAACAGCTGGGAATGTATACTGGTACACATGTCTTGGGGAACCCGTGCACAAGGCATGGGAGAGCATTTGTAATATTCTTTTTTCTCTCGATAACGATACCGTTTTAAAAATGAAAAGTCTTGGTGTTCCTTGTAAGAATAATCTATATGAATTGATAGAACTGATCAGAAAAATTTCCTGCCAACAGGAAACAGTATTGGTAATTGATAATTACCAGCTGATTCGAAACGAGTATTTTGACGCGCTTGATAACGCTTTTTTTAATGGGTTTAATCCTAATTTTCACATTATTGTTATCACCCAGCCGCCTAAAAAGAAAAGCATTGCCAATACACTGCAACATGCACACCGACTGGTCATTGATCGTACATATCTTTTCTTTTCCAAGGAAGACACCAGCCTGTTTTTCAGACAATCAGGTATACGCCTCTCAGATGACGAACTTAACAGTATCTGGCAAAACACTGAAGGGTGGGTCGCGGCACTTTGCCTTCAAAAAAAGAACTATGAGCTCAGGGGAGCTTTCGGGAATGCTGTGGGTATTGACGGGCTGCTGGAAACGGCTGTCTGGAGCAGTATGAGTGCGCAGGAGCAGGACTTTTTGCTTTCGCTATCGCTTTTTGACCGCTTTACACTCAAACAGGCGCTGGTTATGCTTGATGCAGACGTATTACCGGATTTCGCCAACGATCTGCTAATAATGAACGATTTTATTCGGTATGACGGACATACTCGCTCCTATTTTTTTCATAGTCTGCTGCATGACTATCTTAAAAAGCATATGGAAAAAAGAAAGGCGACTGCATATGGCAAAAGTGTTTACCTAAGGGCTGGCGCAGCCTATGCGGCAATTTCGCAAAATTATAAAGCTGCCCTGTGCTACTATGAAATAAATGAATTTGAGCGGCTGCTTTCGCTGCCCTTTAAGTGCAGTGAACTGGATGAATGGGTTGGCTTTGGCAGCGACCAGCTTGTTGCAAACCTAATAAAACATTGTCCGGAAGAGGTGTTGTTAAACTATCCCAGGATTTTAATCGTGTTTGCCTTTGAAATGTTTATGCAGGGGGAATATGAGCTTTTTGGCGCACTCTGCCGTATCATTACACAGATTTTGACCGAAGGAAACACAAAGTTGCAGGCCGACGAAATCGAACAGCTGTCCGGCGAATATGCTCTGATGAACTCGCTGACAAAGTTTAATAATATTGCGCTGATGAGCGAAGAGCAAAAGAAGGCATATCACCTGTTAGGTGGTGCATCAAAGCTGCTGACCTTTACAGACGGGTGGACAATGGATGCACCTTCGGTTGTCTATCTTTTTTGGCGGGAAAGCGGTGCATTGCAACAGGAATTGCAATGCATGGATGAATGCATGCCCTATTATTACAAGGTGTCAGATAACCACGGTATGGGTGGGGAGATTGTCATGCATGCCGAGGCGCTGTTGCTTTCGGGTGATGATATTGGTGCAGAAATACGCTGCCATAAAGCGCTGTATGTAGCTGAAATGAAAGCGCAAAGCAGTGTCTGCTTTTGTGCTGAAATGTGTCTGCTCAGAATTGCGCTTCTTCGCGGTGGCGCGGCGTTGTTTGAGCAGATTATTGCCAGTATGGAAAAACGCACACTGGTTGCCGACAAAACGCGTTCCCGATATATTCAGGCGCTAATAAAAGGCTTTATCTTTGTTCAGCTTGATCTTGCCGAAGCTGTTGAAAGCTGGCTATTTGAACCGTTGGAGCATGAGCGGCTTTTATATACCGCAGCCGTACCATTTGGGCAGGTGGTTTTTGCCGGTTATTTGATTGCGAGCGGGCAATATGCCAAATTGATTGGTCTGTCCGAATTGTTTATAGACCGTGCAGAAGCACAGGGCCTTTTGCTGGCACGAATTTATCAACACATCTATTTGGCTATAGCGTATGTAAATACGAATCAGGCGGAAAAGGCGAGTGAGCAGCTGAATCTGGCGCTGAATTTTGCGCTACCGGATGCAGTCTTTCTGCCGTTTGCTGAAAATGCAAGGCTGTTGGGTCCTTTGCTAAATGCATCGCTAGCCGAAGCGCACACGGATGCAATATATAAAATTCACAACCTTGTTGGCAGGCAGAACGGCGGCATTGAAAAAATTAAAAAGCACTTGGCAGCCGGTAGTTTCGGGTTAACCCCAAGAGAAAAAGAAATCGCCATGTTGGCCAAAGAGGGAAAAACCAATAAGGAGATCGGCGCGCGCTTATGTGTCTCCGCGGAAACAGTTAAAATGACACTGAAAAAAATCTACAAAAAGCTTGGAATTCATTCAAGGGTTCAGCTTGAAACTACCGCGCTTAAATAAATACCCGATGGGGAATATGCTTATAAAACGAACTGCCGTATGCTTAATACGGTGGTTCGTTTTTTAGACGAGAGGAGGTTTTGGGCGGATTGGAAAAGTATTTTTACAGGCGGGTTTTCCGCAGTGTAACACCGTTGCCTAATTATCAGTTGAGGATTGAAATGGAAACAGGCAACGCAATTCTTTTTGATTTCACCAGTCGGCTGCGCTCAGTGCGCTATGGCAAGCTGCAAGACAAAGAAATTTTTGACAGTGTACGTACTGATGGCGACACCCTGATTTTTGGAATTAATGACAATGCGCTTGTAACCATCACAGCAGATGATTTTATGGACCTTTTGATGATCGACCGAACACAATAAAGCTGGAGGGATTTTGATGACATTATCAGAGCTTGAGAAATTAAGAAAAAGCGCAAAACTCTTATTGGTTATAAACATTGCCATTGTCGTTTTG
Source organism: Bacillota bacterium (assembly GCA_023456995.1). Taxonomy (GTDB): domain Bacteria; phylum Bacillota; class Clostridia; order Oscillospirales; family Ruminococcaceae; genus Yanshouia. Next base: position 1,708 of record JAEWNU010000027.1, on the reverse strand, counting down.
GCAACCCCTTTTTGGCCTTCGCCTTTGAGCTTTGCTATGCTTATCATTGGTGGAATTTTATTCTGTGCAGTAGTTAATAAAAAGATGAAGGATTATAAATCTGCATTTAAAAATAACATTGTGAAAGCAAGCTTGTCGGAGATATTCTCAGAGCTTTACTATGCACCAGACCAGGGTGTACATGTAGAAGAAGTTGAAAATTCGGCGCTGATTCAGTTTCAGGATGAATTTCATAGCAACGATTTAATCCAGGCGACATATGGCAAGGTCAAATTTAAGCAAGCGGATATTGTTATTATGGAAAAAATTCACCGGATCGGCAAGGATGGTATTTCGACCCGTGAGGACACAAAGACGTGTTTTACAGGCAGATTCCTTGTTTTTGACTTTTTAAAGCAGCCCAAAATACCTGTTAGAGTTATGGGGAAAAGCTTTAATCCGAATGGATTTGATCAAGGCATCATCGGCGCTGTCAAAACCCGATTCACAGAGTCGCAAAACCAGGTGTTTATGGAATCAGAACAGTTTAATAAGAATTTTAATGTCTTTTGCGCTGATGGTCAGGCAGCTTTCTATATTCTGACACCCCAGATTGTTGAGGCTATAACTATGCTTTCAAATCAATATCAGGGTAAAATCGCACTGTGCTTCAGGGATGAAAAGCTGTATGTGGCAATTAGCAGCAAGAAAGATTCGCTTGAGGCAAATCTTTTTGCCAACCGTACCATCTGGAAGGAACAGCAGCTGGTCTTAAAGGACATAAAGGTAATTACTGATTTTATTACTCTAATGAACCTCGAAAATAATGCACTGGCCACAGCACCTAACAACTAAAATAGAAAAAGGAGACAAATATTATGCCCTATATAATTGCTCTGGTAGCAGTAATTTTAATTCCGCTGATCTGGTGGATCGCAACTGGCAACAAATTTAAGCAGCTTCTTGTAAAAGTTGATGAGGCCAGCTCGGGAATTGATGTCGCACTCACAAAACGTTACGATACCTTGACCAAGCTGCTCGAAATTACAAAGGCATATGCAAAGCACGAAGTAGAGACATTCGAAAAAATTGTTAACCTTCGAAAAGGTATGACGGTATCAGAAAAAAATGATATCAACCAACAGCTTGACAACATGCGCGACCGCATCAGTGTGCTTGCTGAGAATTATCCTGAGCTAAGATCAAGTGATAATTTTAAGCAGCTGCAAGTATCGGCGGCAGACGTTGAGGAACATTTGCAAGCGTCCAGACGTCTTTATAACGCCAATGTTTCTTTGCTAAACCAATTGATTGTCACTTTTCCCAGCAGCATGGTTGCAAATTCGATGCAGCTTTCCAAACGCGACTTTTTCGTTGCGGATGAAACTAAAAAGGCCGATGTGGCCATGAAACTGTAAACGGGCAGGGTGAATCCATATGAATAAAACGCTAAAAACAGTTCTTATCACACTGGGCGCCACATTTGTTGTGCTCTTTGCCGTTGTCATGATTTTTGGTGAGGACAATTCTGCTGCCGCTGGTAATACCGCACCCAACCTAAAACAAAGCGTCTCAGCTGCGTCACAGACGGCTCCTGCTGATGTGGCGCCAGATAGCGAACCAACCTCAATCGCAGCAGAACAATCCGAAGAAGTACCTCCGGAGCCCCCCACCATTGAGCTGACTGAAGAAATGTTAAAAACCGCCTTGGATCATGACGTCTTTAGCT